>JAAZKQ010000787.1 GCA_012799755.1 Lentisphaerota bacterium
ATTCTCGTAATCGGTCACCGATTGGTATTGACCGGTCGCAGGGAGCGCCTGGAGCTGGCCAATATCAATCACTGTTCGCTTACGCTGTCCATCTGAAAACTGCCGCCTTATCCTTGCCACGCTCTATCTTAAGCATTACATTTATATTTCGCTTTTACAGATGCGGCTTGACTTGCACATGGCTTTGAGCAGGAAAACTCCTCGTTTCCCAGCAACTGCCTGTGATTCTGCCCTCTTTCGGGCCGCCATGTGAAGTGCTTTCAGGTGACATGCCAGCGTAGCTCAGTAGGTAGAGCACTTGACTTGTAATCATGAGGTCACCGGTTCGATTCCGGTCGCTGGCTCCAATGTTAAACCGCCGCTGTACAATGAGTTGCAGCGGCGTTTTTTTATTTTTGCTTGAGGCGTTATTCTGTGCTGTAAACGATTTTGGACATGCCTGGCGCGGGAAAAATTAACACAATCACAACACAGGGGCTCAGGTGTGAAGCCCTCCTTCTGGGGCAATCACGCTCAGGGCTGGGGCCATCCATCACAAAATGACATGGCTTCGGACCTTTCCGGCATTGGTGTCGCAACAGGCGCTTTTATAGTAGAGGCCATCCAACCCAGTGCGCACCACGCCGCCAAACGACTCAGCCCGGCCCGGCAGCTGAGACAACCGCAACAGCGCCTGAACAATCCGAAACCCCCTTCCGCAATTGGACATCTATGCTTGGACGAATTGTTGACATCAAGCGTTTCGCCGTGCATGACGGCCCCGGCATCCGCAGCACCGTCTTTTTCAAAGGCTGCACGTTGCATTGCCGTTGGTGCCACAACCCCGAGAGCATCCACGCCGGGCCTGAGCTCGGACTGATTGCGGCCAAATGCGTCAGCTGCGGCGACTGCGTGCCGGCCTGCCCCCGTCACGCCCACAGCATCAGCGCCGAAGGCCAACACCTCATTGATCGCCAGCTTTGCAATAGTTGCGGCCAGTGCGTTGACAGCTGTTACCGCCAAGCGCTGGAACTCTACGGTCGGGAAATGTCCCCCGACGACGTCGCCGCCGTCATCCGCGAAGACCGCGCCTTCTACGAGTCTTCCAAGGGCGGCGCCACCCTCTCCGGCGGCGAACCGCTCCTGCAAAGCGATTTCTGCGTCGAACTACTCACCCTGCTCCGCCAGGACGGCCTGCATTGCGCCGTTGACACCTGCGGCAATGTCCCCTGGACCACTTTCGAAAAGGTCATTCCCCTAACCGACCTCTTCCTCTACGACCTCAAGCACATGGACAGCGCTAAACACCGCGCAGGAACCGGCGCCGGCAATGAGCTCATCCTCGACAATCTCCGCCGCCTCGCCGAATGTGGCTGCCCCATTGAGATTCGCATGCCCATCATCCCCGGCTATAATGACGACGAGACCAGCATACGGCAGGCAGGCGCCTTCCTCGTCGCCCTGCCCAACATCAGCGCGGTAAAAATTCTCGCTTATCACTCTCTAGCCCGCTCAAAATACCTGGCCATCGGTCGTGAGGACACCATGCCGGAGGTCCCCTCGCCCAGCCAAAGCGAGCTGCAACGCGTGGCCGACATCCTCAAGCTCTGCGGCATCCAAAACCTGCGCTTCTGATAACCGGTCACCGATTGATAATTGGCTGTTTTCCGTTGCCTTGCGATGAAAGCCATCTTTCCTGTCTACTATGTCGCACCCTTACAGGGTGCAATTTCGGCGGGATGCTCCACCCAGGGCGGCGCGCGCTTTCAGCGCAGCTTGCCCTGGGCTAATATGTTTTGCGCCTTCAGCGCTTCTGCCGCTTCGCGGCCAAGGTGCCAAGCACGCTTAGTGCAGCTTGCCGAAGTTGCGAATACCAATGAGTGACCGCTTACTATGAAATCCAAGAATCGTGTTGAATCGCCAAGACGCCAAGAGCGCCAAGATTATTTTTCTCCTTTCTTGGCGTCTTTGTAATCGGTCACCGATTGATAATTGGTCGTTTTCTGTTGCCTTTGGTTTTCAG
>JAAZKQ010000788.1 GCA_012799755.1 Lentisphaerota bacterium
GCCTACTTTCAAAAAAATCTGCGCAAATCTGCGTAATCTGCGGATAAAAAATGTCTGTTATCAATCGGTGACCGATTACACGGATTCCATCTTCGCGTTCTTTGCTTTTAACAATTTTTGTCCTTCTCTCTGTGGCCGCTATATTTGCCGGGTCGCCTATTCGTCCTATGTTGCCCCATTATTTTCCCATCAACCAGGAGCAGTCATGACCATCAGGCTATTTGTCGGCGCCATTCTCTGCGCTTTTGTTCTCGCTGCCGAGCCTCTGAGCTTCCATAATCGCCATTTGGAAGCGACGCTTGAGCCCTTCACCGGCCATTGGCAAGTGCGCGACAAGCGCAACGGCCGGGTGTGGGCGCAGCCCGCGCCCGAGGCAACGGCGATTGCCGGCATCGCCCTGGACATCGCGCCGGCCACTGCCGCGACCATCCGTCAGTCCACGCCCCACCACATCAGTCACCGCATGACTGGCGACGCCGGCGCCATCAGCGGCCCCGCCGATTGCTCCGCCAACCTCTGGCTCGGCTGGGAGGGAGATGCCTTGCTTATCAGCATGGACATCAGCGATGATGCCTTCTTCCCTGCCACCAGTACTGAGAATTGGTGGCACCAGGACTCCATCGAATTCTGGCTGAACAATCGTCAGTACGCCGTCCTGCCCACGCCCGGCAAAGCCCGCGTCCTGCTCTATGGCAGTGGGGATGTCGCCGCCGCCCAGGCCGAAGTCAGCACGACCGCCACCGGCTACCGCCTGGACCTGCGGCTGCCCCTGCCGGCCCTCCAACTCTCGCCGGCCAAGCCCTTCCGTTTTGCCATCGGCGTCAACGACGCGGACAACCCGGAGAAGCGCGAAGGCCAAATCTACTTTCCGCAGACCTGGCGACATTCCAGTCCCGACACCTTTGCCCTTCTGACCTTGCGCAGTGCCGACAAGGCCGCCGCCGGCATCAAGGAGAAGGCCCCCGAAGCCGCCTATCGCGACTGCCGCCTGCTGCCCAGCGGCCGCGGCGTCAGCTACCGTCGTGAGAAAGCGGGCTGCACCCCCTTGCAGGTCAGCGCCGAACTGCACGACAGCAAAGCGGAGCTCATTTTCACCGTTACGCCCGAGGACGGCAGCGCCCCCATGACGGGAGAGTTCAGTGAAATCCTCGGCTTCATCGTCCCGGACCAGGAAGGATCGCTCATCGCCACGGATTATTCCGCCGGCCATCTCTACCAGCTCAACCAGGAGCCTTTCCCGCGCCCCACACTGAGAACGGCCTGCGAGCTGCCCTTCATTTGCATGCTTGACATGGCCAGCGGCGACGGCTACGGCATCATTGTTGACACCCCCGAAGACGGCACCTATTCCTTCATCAAAATCCCCTGCGGCGAAGGAACCACCCGCGTTCCTGAACTCAAATGGATGCCGACCATGAAGACCTTCGGCGAGCGCTCACGCCAGTACCGCTTCATGTTCGTTGCCGGCGAGGGCTATGTCAGCATCGCCAAAGCCTGGCGGGAATGGGCCCGGGAACACGGCTACCTCGTCACCCTCAAGGAAAAAGCCCGCCACAATCCCAACGTCCATCGCCTCATGGGCGCGGCCGACATCTGGGGCGGCAACAACGGCACTTTCCCCGCCGCCGCCAAGAGCTACGGCATCAACAAGTTGCTCATCAACGGCCCGTGCGCTCGCGAGCACATGCAGAAAATGATTGATCTGGGCTATCTCCCGGGCAGATACGACATCTACACCGACGTCTATAACGACAAGCCCGAAGACCAGATAGATGCCTTTAGCGCGCCCATCCCCGGCCATATTGTCCAAAAGGAAAACGGCGAGAAGATGGTCGCCTGGATACCCTTTGACAAATCCCGCACGTCCTACAAGCGCTGTCCAGCGCTGATCCTTGATGCCGCCAAGCGCGTGATCCCCCGCGACCTCGAACGCTACCCCTACCTGGCGCGCTTCCTTGATGTCACATCCGCAGAGGGGCTCTACGAATGTTACCACCCCGACCACCCCATCTCCCGCCTGGAGAAACGTCGGCATTCCGAAGACATCTTCGCCTACTTCGGCAATTGGCAGCCCGGCAATCTCAATCTGGTTGCCGGCGGCGAACAGGGGAAGTGGTGGTGCGCCCCCTATCTGCATTATCTCGAAGGCATGCAGTCCGGCGGCTACTACTCCTGGCCCGCCGGCCATCTGCGCCGTCCCAAAACCAAGGAAGACGACGCTCGCGGCACCGGCGTGCCCACCCAGCGCTTCTACACTCACTACGAAGTGTACGGCATCGGCACCCGCCGCGTGCCGCTGTGGGACCTGGTCTTCCATGACTGCATCAGCTCGACCTGGTACTGGGGCGACACCAACGATTATCTCATCGAAGCGGCCCCGGAAGTCACTCCCCGCAAGGACGCCCTCAACGTCCTCCTGGCCTCCATGTCCACTTTCTGGGTCAACAAGGGCACCTGGAAACACGACCGCAGCTCCTTCCTGCGCAGCTATTTCCACACCACGAAAGTCCACGAGACTCTGGGCATGGAAGAGATGCTCAGCCATCGTTTCCTCAGTGCCGACCGCTGCCTCCAGCAAACCGACTTCGCCGACGGCAGCAGCATTGTCGTCAACATCGCTGACGAACCAC
>JAAZKQ010000069.1 GCA_012799755.1 Lentisphaerota bacterium
AAGGGTCTCGACCCTTTCCTTTCCCTCGCAAAACCCACTTATGCTTTTCGGACAAGCTCTCGCAAACCCCGCCTTTCCTTTTCAGCGTGGGGCGATGCGCGTGAAGCTGATATCGTCGAACTGCCTGCCGTGGCTTTCGCCATGATCGTCGCAGCAGTTCCGTCCGACGCTCCAGATGTGCGCGGCTTTGAGTTGCTCCTGGCTGCTCTTTGCTTGCCATTGGGCGGGCGTGTCGTTTTCGCCGGCAGCGCCGTCACCCTCTGCCGGCACAATCGTGATAACCGGCAGTGCTTCATTGAGCAGTTCGTAGCGCAGGGGCTGCTCATTGAAGGGATCGCGCGGAATGTTTGCCAGGAAAGCCGGTACAAGCGCATCAAGCGTTTCCGGCAACTCGCCATGCTGTTGCAGATGGCGTTCCAAGGCGACAGCGCAGGTCAGCAGGCGGTGTTTGGCACAGGCCGCTTGGACAGTTGCCTGGAGGTTTTTCATGGGTGTGAGCAGCACCGGCACGCCCCAGTTGTCGGCAATGCGTGGAGTGCAGCAGAAATCCTCCCGGATGAACAGTGTCAGCGCCTCGCGCTGTTGCTTGCGCAAGAAAATGTGCAGAGGCGCCAGCAGTGGGCGGAGCTTGCTGCTGTCGAATAGGAGTATCTCGTGAGAATGGCTGCCCTGCATGATCTCGTCAAAAGCGACATTGAGCAACGCGCTTTCGCCATAGCGCAATAGTGGCAGCTGCTTTTGCAGACTGGCGCGGCTAAGCTGCAAGTCCTGGGCGCAGCGTTCCAGCGTCGCTTCGTCAAGAACATCGGCGTTTATGGCCAGGCCCAGAGCGGCAGTGGCGTAATGCAGACACTGGACGTTGGTTTGCAGCGACGCGGCAAAGGGCTCTTCGGACAGCGACAGATGCAGGGCGTGGCTGCATTGCCAAAGCTGAGCGAGGGCGACAGAGTCATTGCGCAGTGCTGCGCTGAGTGCCCGCGCCGGCAGCAGCGACGCCCAGTCTTGCAGCCAGGGCAAATAGGGCAGCGCGCGCACAGCCTCGCTGTTTTCGGCGTCCAACGGGAATTTGAGGATTTGGTTGCTGCTCAGCCGGCGGTCAACGAGATCAATCAGGGCGCTGTAGCTGGTCAGTTCCGCGTCCAGCGCCTTGATGACTTCGTTGTTCATGGTCGGCATGCTGCTTAGTGTCTGCGCCATGCGGATCAGCGGGGTGGAACGCGGCGTATTCTGGGAGGCGACTTGCTGAAGCGCCGCGTAGAATGCCTTGTCGGGTGCGTGTCCGTTGTAATAGACGTCACGGAGGCCGGCGATGTCCAACGAGGCGCCCCAAGTGGCTGCGACCTGCTTGCGTTTCCGAGCCAGCAGGACGTCGCTGTAATAACTGGCGGCGAAGGAGACGATCCAACTAACAAGAAAGAGCGCCCAGAGCGTCTGCAACATCGGCGAGTAGAATTCCTTGCGGGTCAATTTGGCTAGCAGGACGTAGAGCCACAGTGACAACACATAGTCCACCAGGAAGAAAATGGCGTGGGCGTAGACGAGCACTTCCGGGCTGAAACGCCGACTGCCGACATTGGCGACGCCAAGGAAAATGTAGGTTGCGATGGTCACGAACGCCGGCACGACAGCGACCACGAAAGCCTTGCGCGATATTGTCCATGCCGCCAATGGCGCCCCCAGGGCCTTGAGCAGAAACCAGAGAAATACTGGAAAGAGCAACAACAATTCCTGCGGCGAGTCGAACAAGGCCGCTGCAAACATGCAGGTGATGGCCGTCAGCAATAGCGCGATGGGCAGGGCGTAGCTCGACATGATGTCCCGCCAGAGTGGTGAGCGGCTGGCCCGGCCAATGCGCGTATAAAAGACGTACAGCGCGGCGAGTAAGCCAGATACCAGCAGGGCATCAAGCAAGACCAGCACCAGCCAGGGCAAGAACATACTGACGCTGACGCCGGCAAAGGCCCGCTGCAAGGAAAAGACTTGGAAGTAGTTCAGGGTGAGCCACGAACAGCCAAGGAGTAGGCTGTGCAGAAAAATGCATGACTGTGCCAAAAAGGGCAAGGACATCTTTTTCATGAACACGATTCCCGGTACGCAAAGTGGAGAGCCGAGCCGAAGCGCCACGCTACAATAATCCGCAGATGCCGCTTACGCCATGCTGGGACGGAAATTAGCCTGGGCGGTCAGTAAGCGGTCACTCGTTGATAATTGTTGTTCCCGCAAGCTACTATGGACAGTATGGACGATGGCGCATGTTGTCCACAGCTGTCTGTCTTGTCCACTTTTACCAAAAAAGCGCCTGTTTCCCGGCTGTACTGCGGGCTTTTAGCCTTGGCTCCGCCAACGCATCACTTTGCGCCGTAGGCGCTTAACCATGCTTAACCCCAG
>JAAZKQ010000789.1 GCA_012799755.1 Lentisphaerota bacterium
AATGTAAAAATGAACGTTTTTTTGGTGGCGATGAATCATGCATATGGCCGGCTAACCAAGCGGCGAGTTTCATAGGAGCCCAGGGCAAGCCGCGCTGAAAGCGCGCGCCGCCCTGGGTAGGCATCCACCCGAAATTGCACGCTGTAGGCGTGCCACATAGCAGACACGAAAGATGAGTTCCATTGCCCCTTTCCCGCCCGCGTGACGGCGGCCCGCGCGAAGCGAAGTATATTTCCTGCGTCCTCGCAAAAACCAACTACGCCATTCGGCCGAGCTCTTCCTACCCAGCTGCATCAAAGGAAAAGACCATGTTGAAAGCTCCAAGATACCTCCTGTATTCCGTCGCGCTGCTCTCATCCGCACTGTGCCACGCCGCGCTGCCGCTGGCCTCGGCCGGCCGCCCGGTCGCCGAGATCATCTGCCCGGCTGATGCCGGACCGGTGCTGACCTACGCTGCCAAAGAATTACAGGAGCACGTCGCCCTGATCTCCGGCGCGACCCTGCCGATTCTGTCGGCACCCGGCCCGGCCGCCGGCCGCATCGTCCTGGCCGTGCAACCGGATGGCTTCGACGCCGATCGCCAACAAATCGGCGACAGCGACGGCTTCGCCGTGCGCCAGCAGGGCAGCACCGTGACCGTGCTGGGCAATCAGCCCAAGGGCGTCCTCACCGGCGTCTACAAGTTGCTCTTCCGCAACAGCGACATCATCTGGGCGCGCCCCAATACCGAGTTCGGCACCATCTTCACCCCCAATGCCGACCTGACGCTGACCAACACCGACTTCATTGACGTGCCCGTCTACATTCTCCGCGGCTGGCAAATGATCGGCCCCGGCCTGGAAAGCGACGTCTGGCAGTTCCGTCAAGGCAGCAACTGGTCATCACGCACCATGTTTGACAGGCCCGAAACCAGCCACTTCGGCTGCATCCGCGAATTCGGCGGCGGCCACAATCTCACCGGGCTCTACATCCGCGGCGACAAGTATTTCGCTGACCACCCCGAGTTCTTCCCCTTCTTCAAGGGCGCCCGCCAGGACCCGCGGCAAATCCGTATGCGCACCCAGCTCTGCTTCACCAATGCGGACATGACCCGCGCTTTCATCGGCGAGCTGGACCGCCGGGTGGCCGCATCGCCCAACTACAGCACCTATCGCATCATGATCGAAGACGTCTGGCAGTGCTGCGAATGTCCGGAATGTAGCAAGCCCATCACCCTGCCCGACGGCAGCAGCGTCGCGCCCACCGACGAGGACTTCCGCTCCACCCAGTTCTTTCTCTGGCTCAATCAAATAGCCCGCCACTTCCAGGAAAATTATCCCGGCAAGCGCCTGCTGACCTTCGGCTACTTCTTCACGGAAACACCGCCGCGCGTCACCGTCGAACCCAATATCAGCATCTCTTTCTGCCCCATCAACAAAAACTCCAAACGCACAATTGACCACCCCGACAACGCGGTCTATTACCGCCGCTTCCTCAGCTGGATGAAAAACACCACTGAGCTGACCTGGCGCGAGTACTTCGGTCTTTGCGGGCCCTTCCCGCGCCCCATGGACGCCATCGCCATCGCCGATTGGCGCCTGGTCAACAGCCACGGCGTCCGCCGTACCTACTCGGAAATGTACAGCGACGCCGTAGGCCCGCGCATGGACGGCGTGGCCAGCTGGAATGTCAACGCCCCCTACTTCTGGGTCATGGCCAACGCCAACTGGAACCCCCAGCTTGACGTCATGGCCCTGCGCGATGAATTCTTCCGCCGCGTCTACGGCCCCGCCGCCAATGACGTCAAGACCTTCTACGCCATAATCGAAAAGGCCTTCCTGGCCGCGCCCGGCAAATCGCGCTGGAATGACCGCGCCCAGACCAACTGGAAGCATGTCGTCATCGCCGGTGGTCTGGTGGAGCCCTGCCGCGAAGCACTCGTCCGCGCCGCGCAATATCCGCTGCTACCCAACCAGCAACGCATGCTCAGCGCCCTGCGCGGCCAATTCGAAACCATGATCGCTGAGATTCTCGCCATGCGCGTCTTCGCCACGAAGGTCACCACGCCGCCGACCTTCGATCCCGGCTTCTCCACGGAGCCCTGGAAAAGTGCCAAAGTGGCAGACGCATTTGTGATGACGAGAGAAGATAAGCCCCACGCAAACCGCACGGAGCTCCGCGTTCTCTACGACGATCAGCGGCTCTACTTCGGCGTCCGCTGCTTCCATCCCGACCCGGCCAACATGCTCTACCGCAGAGACTTCGCCGAAGGCAACCGCTTCCCACAAGGTGAGGGCTTCGAGGTGTTTCTACAGGGCGACTGGGGCGAGCTCAAATCACCCTTCGTCCAGATGGTCATTGATCCGGCGGGCAATCGCTTCGCCGGCGCCCGTGCCGGAAAATCCTGGCAGGCCGAAAGCCGCATCATTGCCGACGGCTGGAGCGCCATGTTCTCGCTGACCTGGGACGAAGCACACCTGGCGCCGCCCCAACCCGGCGCGATACTCCGCGGCGCCTTCATCCGCCAATTCATGGTTGCGGAACAAGAGGGGCACGCCCCACCTGTCTGCGCCGCGCTCTTCGGCTCAACCAGGCATCGCCCCGAGGGCTTCTGTGATATCGTCCTCGAATAGCCACTGGCTGACTGTCTGACTAGGAGTCATCTGAAAGAGGCCCAAGCGATTTTCGCCTGCCGTAACCG
>JAAZKQ010000790.1 GCA_012799755.1 Lentisphaerota bacterium
AGTCCATCGTCTCGCAGGGCCCAGGCAGTCACGGGCATGTGGCGTTGCAGCTTGCAGGAAGAGAGTTACCAATGGGTGATCGCTTATCCCTGATTAGCCAATTGCACTAAGAAGCGTTCCCAGAGCGCCGATACTGGAGTATGTTACCTCTTGTCCTCGCCCAGCAGGGCGGAAGTGAATCATTACCCATGTCAATTTTCAGGCCGCGCTTTGGCGGCGCCGGCCAGGTCTCAGCACCCTCATCACCAGGAAAGGCATCGTGACAATGATCAAAGCAGCGTCTCCCTCCGGCCAGCGTCCTCGCTTCGACCTCGGCGGCACTTGGACCATGCGACATTTTCTCGAAGGCGAAAAAAACATCAACAGCCCCGATGAATTGCTTGCCGCATCCCTGGAGGCGATTCCGGCGCAAGTTCCCGGCAATGTGGAGATTGATCTGCAAGCCGCCGGCAAGATTCCAGACCCCTTCTTCGGGTTGAACAGCCTCGGTCTGCGTCCCTACGAATTCCACCAATTCTGGTACGAACGGCATTTCACCACGCCGGCTTTCAACGACCCTATCTTGGTCTGCGAGGGACTGGACTGCATCGCCGACATCTGGCTCAATGGCAAAAAAATCGCCTCGACCGACAACGCCCTCATCCCCCACCGCATCAGCCTGCGCGGCAAACTCCGCCACGTCGGCGAAGACAACGTGCTGATGATCTGCCTGAAATCGCCGCTCAACGCCGTTCGCGACGAGGAGATGGAGCCTTGGGAGCGCGCCCACGCCTTCGGAGTTGAGCTTCTCCGCCTGCGCAAACCCGCGCATTGTTTCGGTTGGGACATCATGCCGCGCATCGTCTCCGCCGGCATTTGGCGGCCCATTTACATCGAAGAGCGCCCGAAGAATGAAATTGAGGACATTTACATCTTCACCGAGCGCTGCGACGCCAACAGTGCCACCCTGCGGGCCGTGGTCAAGACACGCAATGACGCGCTGGTCATTGAGGGCTTCAAGCTCCGTCTGCGCGGGCGCTGCGGCGATGCCGGTTTCGAACATTGCCGGCCCTTGCAGTTTGTCTGGGATCAGTTTACCTTTGCGGTGTCCAAGCCCAAGCTGTGGTGGCCTCGTGGCTACGGCGAGCCCAATCTCTACGAGGTCGTGGTTGAATTGCTGCATCATGACGAGGTCGTCGCCAGCAAGACAGTCACCCTCGGCATCCGCACCATTGAGCTGGATCATACTGAGCTCAACACCCCCGAGCATCCCGGCCGCTTCAACTTCATCGTCAATGGCGTGCCGGTCTTCATCAAGGGCTCGAACTGGGTGCCGGCAGACGCCTTGCACAGCCGTGACGCGGAGCGCATCCCGGACATCCTCGAACTCTTCCGCGACATGGGCTGCAACATGACCCGCTGCTGGGGCGGCAATGTCTACGAAGCCAAGGAATTCTACGACATCTGCGACCGCTACGGCATTATGGTCTGGCAGGACTTCTCCATGGCCTGTGCAGCCTACCCGCAGGACGAGGGCTTCCTGGCGCGCTTCCGCCAAGAAGCCGAAATCGTCGTCAAAGAGCGTCGCCAGCATGCCTGCATCGCCCTCTGGGCCGGCGACAACGAAAACGACAGCGGCTACGTCGGCTGGTGGGGTCAATACCGCGATCCCGGCAAAAATCGCCTGACCCGCGAGGTGCTGCCGCAGGTCTTGCAGCGTCTTGATCCGTACCGGCCATACCTGCCGAGCTCGCCGTTCATCACCCCGTCCATCGTCGCCCTCAAAGGCAACGAACGCATCGGCCCTGAGCAACACCTGTGGGGGCCGCGCGATTACTACAAGAGTAATTTCTACGCCAACAACAATGCCTGCTTCGCCTCCGAAACCGGCTACCACGGCTGCCCGGCCATCAGCTCGCTCAAAAAGTTCATTTCGCCTGACAAGCTCTGGCCCTGGCAGAACAACCCCGAATGGGGCATCCATGCCACCGACCCCGTTCCGGGCGTCTCCCATCTCGACAGGCGCATCACGATGATGGCAGACCAGACTCTCGAAGTCTTTGGCAAAATACCCGATAACCTCGAAGACTTCGCCTTCGCCTCACAATTCGTCCAGGCCGAAGCCAAAAAATTCTTCGTGGAGAACTTCCGGCTGCGCAAGGGCCGCACGGGCGGCATCCTCTGGTGGAATATGATGGACGGCTGGCCGCAAATTTCCGATGCCATCGTGGACTACTACTTCACCAAGAAGCTCGCCTACCATTTCCTCAAGCGGGTTCATAAGGAACTCTGCGTGATGATGTCCGAGCCCGACAGCTGGAATTGCCAGGTCGTCATCGGCAACGACTCGCAGCGTGAGCGCAAGGGGCACTTCACGGTCAAGCGCGGTGAAGACAAGAGTCTGGTCCTGGAAGGCGACTTCACCTCGCCGGCCAACCGCAATATCACCGTCGGCCGCGTCCGCGCGCCCCGCAGCGCTCAGGAGCTCTATCTGCTTGAATGGGAAGCCGATGGCGAACGCGGCGCCAACCATTACATTCTCGGCACGCCGCCTTTCGACCTCGAACAGTGGCGCCGCTGGTTGCCCATTATCCGCGACCTCGAACCCTTTGAGTGGAGCAGCAATTAACCATCCGGGAGGAAGTCAACGCAACCCCGGCCAAGGCCGAAACGCCAGTAGCCGGGGCCGTCTAATTGCGATCTTGAGTCCTTGGCCAACGCCGCGGAGAACGCCGCGGCACAACAACCCATCGGGAGAACTGACGATGATTCCCTTTGCAGAATTCCGGGCAAAAGTCCACTACGACCTGGTCGGCGTCGTACCGCTTAGCGCCTACGACAACGTGCCGGCGCAGGAAAACCCACTGTCCCTGTTTCCCGGCGCCAAATCCGTCGTGGTTCTCGGTCAGCGTATCCGCCGTGGCCGTTTCCGGGCCATGGAGGAAGGCTCGCTGTGGGCGAGTGTGGGACGCTGGCTGACCGGCATGGACGGCGCTGTCCGGGTCATCGAACGCGAGGGCTACGAATGTGTGCCCTTCGCACCTGTTGACGCTCCGAAAATGCCGCGGCGCGCGGTTCATCCGGGCCAGTGCCGGCCCAACTCCCAGCGCATCGCGGTGGAATACGCCGCCGTCGCCGCCGGCTTGGGCGAAATCGGCTACCACGGCATCTTCATGTCCGAGCAATTCGGCATCCGCCAGTCCTTGGGCCTTCTGGTTACAGACATGCCCATTGAGCCCGGCCCGGGCGTACCGGCCGACCGCAAGCCCATTTGTGACCTCTGCATGGAATGTGTGAAGTGCTGCCCGCTGTCAGCCATCTCGGCGACGGAGCGCGGCACGATGTCCTGCCAGGGCCGGACCATGACCGTCGGCGCCATCAATGCCTTGGCCTGCCAGGCTTGTCCCAACGGCGTCAGTGGTGACTCCAAGTACTTCGCCGGCGCCGAAGAACTGCATTTTGAGATTGAGGACAACCGGGTCAAAGGCGAAAGCAGCAGCCGCTTCCTGGGCGGCAGTTTACCGAACCGCCTAGCGGCTTCCTGCGGTCGGGCCTGCATTGCCCATTTTGAAGCCACGCATGATACGGGTTACCGCTTGCCTTTCCGCATCCGCGAGCCCTGGGGGTTCCGTCCTGACCAAGTGAAGGAGCAATGACATGACACTAACCAGCAAAATGATCAAAGACGCGGCGATCAAGGGCGGCGCGGACATCTGCGGCATCGCCAGTATTGATCGCTTCCAAGACGCCCCGACCGAAACCAGCCCGCTGCAGATATTCCCGGAAGCCAAGTCGGTCATTGTCTTTGCCAGTCGCATTCTCAAGGGCTGCTACAAAGGTATCCAGGAAGGTACTGACTGGTCCACCTACTGGATTTACGGCTACGGCAGCGGCATCTATAGCTCACTAGGTTCCGCCGGCGGGGCCATCTCCGCCCTGCTCGAAGATCACGGCTACGAGGCCGTCGCCTCCCCGGGCAGCCATACCCTCCTGGATGAAGCGCCGCCGGCGCGCCAGCCCCTCGCGCCCGGCAAGCTCCCACCCTGCGTGACGATGCACATGCGCGTCACCGCCGCCTACGCCGGCCTCGGTGAAATCGGCTGGTCAAAGGTCTTCCTCACCCCGGAGTTTGGCCCCCGGCAGCGCTTTGAAATCCTGCTGACCGACGCCGTGCTGGAGCCCGATCCGCTCTACCGCGAAAAAATCTGTGACAACTGCCAGGCCTGCGTCAGGAAGTGCCCTGGACACGCTCTCGGCGGCGAGAAGGAAAGCGTCGTCTGCGAAGGCCGCGAATTTTCCTGGGGTCGTGTTGACTGCGGCAAATGCAAAGTGACGCACTGGGGCCTCAATCCCAAGGCCTCGCCCTTTGTTACCAAGGACCTGCCCGGCATGCAGATGGATGTTGACAAAGTCAGCTACGACTGGTACTCGGCTTGGCGCTTGGGCTTCGCGCTCGCCACCCGCATTGAGTATCTCGGCCTCATTGCCAACGGCAGCGCCGAACATGGCCAAGGCGGTCGCCCGGGTTCCGTCTGCGGCGCCATCGGTTGCGTACAGGCCTGCAATGAGCATCTCGAAAGCCGTAAACGCCTCAAGGGCGGAGTGAAAGGGTGATGACGATGAAATTCCCAAAAGAAACACTCAAACAATGGATCGCCGAACGGAATCTCGATATGGTCGGCGTCGCTGACCCGAAACATTTTGCCAATGTTGATCCGCAATGGAACCCGCTGAGCATTCTCCCCAATGCGCGTTCCATTGTGGTCTTCGCCCGTGAAATTCCGCGCAGCTATTTCCGCGGCATGGAAGAAGGCACGCTCTTTATGCGCGTCAACCGCATTCTCGCCCCAGCGGACGGCTATGCGCTCTGCCGCCGCTTTGAAGACAATGGCATCCTCGCCGTTCCCAGTTCGCCGCTCGCGCCCGAGCGTTGGCCCGATGGCGTCCCCGCCGGCGATGGCAAACCCGCGCCAAACGTCACTCCCGATATCCGCGTTGCCGCCCAGCTGGCCGGCCTCGGCGAAATCGGCTACAACGGCGCTTTCCTGACTCCGCGCTTCGGCGCCCGCCAAGCTCTGGGCATGCTCTTCTGCGAAGCTGAGATCGAGCCCGACGAGCCTTTCCACAGCGGGCAGATTTGTGACCGCGACAACTGCCGCGCCTGCGTGGCCGGCTGTCCGGCCCAGGCCCTTGGTGCCAACGACACCAGCATCGCCGTCGGCGTCCAACAGGTCCGCGTTGCCCGTTTTAATGACGACGCCTGCCGTTTCTGCGTCAATGGCGCCTATCCGGACACCTCCAGTGAGAATGCTCCGCCGAATCGTCTCGCCGCCGCCTGTACCCGCGCCTGTATCGCCTGTCTTGAAGATGGGGGCAAAATCAAAACCGCCTTCAAAGCGCCTTTCCGACGCCGCGAGGCCTGGGGATATGCAACCTTCCAAGGCTAGGCCGTACAATCAAGCGTCCGTCTTCCGGCAGAGTAGAAGCGGCTTCCAGCCGCTTTTCGCTCCGTCTCGCCCTGTCTCCTCGGCCACCTTCATCAGGACAGCGCTCGTCTCCCGGCCGTGCTGCGGGCTTGTAGCTCGCAGCGTGACATGACCCCGCAAACGAAACCCCAAGCACACACATACGCCGACCGTGCTGCGGGCTTGTAGCCCGCAGCGTGACATGACCCCGCAAACGAAACCCCAAGCACACTCATA
>JAAZKQ010000791.1 GCA_012799755.1 Lentisphaerota bacterium
AGTCAAGGCAAGCGTTCCCGCCGGGGAATCCTACAAGCTTGAAACACCACTCTACATCATGAATTACCTGGGATTCGGCGATATTGAGGATGTCGTCAAGACCGAGAAAAGACTCCAGCAACTCGAACTTCCCTAAAGTCATTTGAGTCGGCCAGTTATTGCCTCTTCCCGGTTTTGCGGGAAAAGTCCTGTCTATGAGCGGGAAATGGCTGTGTTCAAACTGCGGCGACCACGCGTTGCAGCGCCTCTTCCTGCTCCCGCAGCAGCTGCACCAGGCGGAATTGCGTGCGGCAGCGGTCGAGATTGTGTCCGTCGCGCTTCGTCTTGAAATAGACATCGCCCTGCAGAAAATCGGTGAGGAAACGCAGGCCGATCTCAAAGGTGATCAACTGACCGGCAAAGGGCATCAGTTCCACTTCGGTCTTGTTCAGACAGCCGTCGCAGCCCTTCAAATAGCCCTTGACCAGGGCGGCAAAGACGTCTTGGCGGAGCTGTACCTTCCGCAAATCCCGTTCATCTTCGGCGGCGGGGCTGACACTGCTGCGCACCAGGTCGCCGAAATCGAAAAGCGACTGCCCGGGCATAATCGTGTCAAGATCAATGACGCAGACACCCGCGCCGCTGACATCGTCAAGCATGACGTTATTGAGCTTGGTGTCGTTGTGGGTGATGCGCTCCGGTATCGCGCCGGCGGCTTGCAAATCCAGGAGCCGCGGTGCGATGTGCCGTATCGAGGCCACAAAGGCGATCTCGTCTTTTGCCAGCGCGGCGCGGTTCCGGCAGTCCGCAGCCAAGGCCGCGTCAAAGGTGGCCAGGCGCGATGGCGTATCGTGAAAATGGGGTATGGTCTCATGCAGGCGTTCGCCGCCGATGTCCGCAAGCAAGGAAAGGAAAGCCCCGAAAGCCTCGCCTGCCGCAAAGGCCTGCGCCGGCGTTTTCAGGATATCGTGAGAGGTGGCATTCTCAATGAAGAGATAACAGCGCCAGTAAGCGCCTTCGGCATCGCAGCAGAAGGGACGACCGTCACGCGCCGGCACCAGCGTCAGTGCGCGTCGGCTGGCATCGTCCTGCCCGGCCAGGCGCGAGGCGCAGTGCGCCAACACTCGCGACACGTTTTCCATTAGCTTCTCAGGTTCCCGGAAAATGCTCGTGTTAAGCCGTTGCAGAATGTAGCGCACCACGGTGCCTGCTTGGTTGCAGCGCAGCAGATAGGTATCGTTGATGTGGCCATTGCCATAGGGCACGGCGTCCAGTACGTCGCCATACAAGGCAAAATCGCGGGCAACTTCGGAAGCTTTGATGTTAGTCATGAACTCAGTCCTCTGCGTGGGGTGACAGTCTTGGCAACAGCCGGCGATGACAGTGCCGGCTTCCGCATGAATATAGGCCATTAAACGGTCGGCACAGCCCATAAGTGGAGAAAAAGCGCCAATGCGGGTAACCGATCACCCATTGATAACCGTTGTTTCTGTCAGCTGCTATGGACAATATGGACAGTATGGACGGCGGGCGGGCAGGCGTTGTCGTCCAACGTGTCCATAATGTCCATGTTGCGCCGTAGGCGCTTAACCATGCTTA
>JAAZKQ010000792.1 GCA_012799755.1 Lentisphaerota bacterium
ATTCCGTGGTTAAAACCGTTTGGAACTGATGGGGTGCTGTCCAACGAGTAACCGCTTACCCAAACAGGTACGCGGTCACTCATTGGTAAAGCGATATTGCGAGCATGCTTGCACGCCGTTTGCGGGGTCATGTGCCGCTGCGGGCTGCAAGCCCACAGCACGGTTGGCGCCTGCGTATGCTTGGGTTTTTCGTTTGCGGGGTCATGTGCCGCTGCGGGGTCAAGCGGTAACCGCTTACAGGCCGATTACGCGGCAAAGGCAGCAGCATACCCAAGAGTAGAAACTTGTGTTACATTGGTGCCCTCGCCGTCTACGCTTTTGCATAGAGTCCCCCGGCAACCCTCATTCCCAGTCACCCCGCCGCCAAAAAGGATTCACACCATGACCGCAACCGCAACATTCCCCGGCGTCATTATCACGCAGCCTGGACCGCAGTATTCAGTAGCCTATCGTCAATGGCAAGGCTGTCCCAGCATTTGCCGCAGCCCCAAGGGCCGTTTCTTTGGTGCCTGGTATTCGGGCGGTTCTCGGGAACCCTCGTACTGGAACTACAACATCCTCGCCCGCAGTGACGACGGCGGCATCAACTGGCAAGACCCGGTACTGGTCATCGCCACTGTGCCGGCCACCCGCAAGCAACTGCTGGACATTCAGCTATGGCTGGACCCCTTGCAGCGTCTGTGGTGTTTCTGGACGCAACGCGACTATGGCAGCGGCAGCATCAAGGACGCCGCCCACGTCAGCACCTGGGCCATGCACTGTGATGATCCCGATGCCGGCGACCTGCGCTGGTCGCCGGCCTGCCAGGCCTTCCCCGGTTTCCTGCGCTGTCAGCCAACCGTCCTCAGCGACGGCCGCTGGCTCGCCTGCGCCTACGACTGGACCTGCGATTACTATTGCTACTCCGAATCCAGCGACCAAGGCCGGACCTGGCAACGCCGCCAAGGCGGCAAAAAACTCGACGCGTACTTTGATGAAACGCAGGTCTTGGAACGCCGAGACGGCTCGCTCCTCATGTTCGCCCGCACCTGCAAAACCGGCTGCATCGCCCAGTCCGTCTCCAATGACGGCGGCGCCACCTGGACTGACGGCGCGCCCACGGATATCCCCAACCCATCCACCCGCTTCTTCCTCAAGCGCCTGCAATCCGGCCGCGTCCTCCTGGTCAATAACCTTGATGCCAAACAACGCGTCGCCATGACCGCGATGCTCTCGGAAGATGACGGTCACAGCTGGCCCTATCAGCTCTGCTTGGAAAACAGCACCAGCTCGTCCTATCCCGATGCCATACAGGCGCCCGACGGCGGCATCCACATCATCTACGACCGCGGCGGCCGCACTGCCCGCAAAGAAATCGTCACCTGCCGCATCTGCGAAGACGACATCATCGCCGGCAAAATCACCGCGCTGGACTCCTACATCGGCAATATCGCCAGCAAAGCACCGCAGGCCACCCTCGCCGATCCCGCCACCCGCGAGCGTATTCGCGATTTCGACGACCGCTGGCTCAAAAACCAATTTGGTGACATCGCCGGCGCGGAGGCCATCGCCGAACTCCAGTTCTGAGCCGGAACACTGAACAACACCCGCTCAGGCGCGTCGGTCGGCTTCCTGCAGCACCATGGGCAGCTGGGCGAAATGCTGGATAACGGCGTCGGCGCGCTGGTCGTCCTGTTGCCCGAAGCCGAAGGCGCAGAAGCAGGCGCGGAGGCCGGCGGCGTTAGCGGCGCCGAGGTCCGTGCGGTGGTCGCCGACCATCCACGAGCCGGCAAGCTCCGCCCCAGCCAGCTCCAGCGCCAGCAACAACGGCTCCGGCCGTGGTTTGAGTTGGGGGCAGCGACCGCCGCCAACCACGACGGCAAGCGTATCAGCGATGCCCAGTTTTTCGCAGATTGCACAAGCATGCGCCTGCGGTTTGTTGGTCACCACGCCGAGGCGCCAGTCCCGCGCCAGCAGCTCTAGTGTTTCGGCCACGCCGGGATACAGGCAGGTCTCGTCAAGCAGATGATCGTGATAGTGACGCCCCATCCGCTGCACTGCCTCGTCCAGCGACCAGCCGGGAGCCGCGTCCCGCATGGCCCGCTCAATCAGCTTGCGAACGCCGTCGCCGACAAGGCTGGTTGTCGTCGCCAAGGACAATGGCGGCAAGCCGTAGTCAGCACGAACCAGATTCACTGCCGTTGACAAATCCGCCCGTGAATCCACCAGCGTGCCATCCAAATCAAAAAGAATCATTCTGCTGCTCATAAAAAACAAATCCTTGAATTGTATTGAACCGCCAAGACGCCAAGAGCGCCAAGATTATTTTTCTCCTTAGCTTGGCGTCCTTGGCGTTCTTGGCGGTTAGCCCACCTTCAGCGAGCCATTGGGTCGTCAAGCGTGAGCCATCGAGTCATCAAGCGGTAGCTTTCATGCCTCTTGAGGTCACGCAAGCACGCGGCGCAGTCAACTCTTCTGATGCCCCGCACTAAATCAGATGACGTTGCGGCGCCTTGCGGCGGACGGGCTTGGGCATTGACGGTTGCACGAGCACAAAGAGCCCTCGGTCGCCGTGCTGCGCAACGAGTTCGATGGGCAGCGCCGGGTCGGCGCCGGCGCGTTGGAAGAGCTCGGCGGCAGCTTGTTTGCTGTGCGCCACCGCCCACAATCTCCGCCCTGGCTGTCCCGCGATGGCTCGCTGCCACAAATCGGGCATGACATGGTTCCAGGACTGCACCTGCCGCCCGTCGTTGCCGAAGAGAGCCCAGTAGAAACGGAAAGTCGGCCCGTCGTATTCATTGGTAAGCACCATACTGCCGTCCTGCCACCCCTCGTCCTGCATGATCTGCACCAGCCCCCGCAGCTGATTGGCGCCGCGGTAATACTGTTGCAAGAGATTCTGCGGATACAGTCCCTGCAGCCGCTGGCTGATCGTCAATGCCTCGGCGCCGCGTTCCCACAAAAAGCCGTTGGCCAGCACCAACAAGATTAACACCGCAAAATCCAGACGCCGGCACCAGGGCCAAGCCCGTGCCGCCAGCAAGATCGCGAAGGTCCACAGAGGCACAAAGCCCAGAAACGCCCGCGGGAATGGCGCTCGGCCCGGCCCCGTCACAATCAGCAGCACCAGCACCGGCACGACGCAACAGAAAAACAGCCAACTACTGAGAAAGGCCGCGTCGTCATCGCCGTCATCCGCCGGCAGTTCCTCCGGTGCCTCTTCCTTTTCGGCATTTTTCGCCAGCCACCAGCGCCGGACTTGCGCCCAAGTCACCGGCAACAAGGCCAACGCCAGGATGCCGCCGTGCGCCAGCAAGGCCAGCAGCAGCTGACCCGCCACCAGCCAGCTGGACTCCCAGCCGCCGGCTTCCCGTGACGCCTTCACAAAAGCCGGCCAAAGCGTGAAATAATAGCCGCCGCCAAGGCACACGCTCAGCGCAAAGGGCAGAATCCGCAAGACGCAACGACGCCAACTCATGCCGCGCCGATGCAGTGCGCCCAGCAAAAACAGCGCCAGCGACGCCAGCACCAGGACGTTGCTCGGAACAGCCAGCGGCAGCAACAGCCCGCAGGCACAGAGTAACCACTGCGCCCAGCGCGCCGCCTTGTCCCGCGTCAGCTCCATCGCCGCCGACACGGCCGCCGTCGCCAAAAGCATGCTCAGCGAATAGCCCCGCAGCTGATAGGCAAATCCCGTGAAGACGACACTGATCGCCAGCATCATGCCGCCGGCATGGGCCAGTGCTTCGCCCAGCCAACGGCGCCAATGACAAAGCACCAAGGCAATGCTCAGAGCGCCGCAGATAAGCGACGGCAGCCGCAGCAAATGCTCTGCCGACATATTGAAATTCAGAAAGCGCAGCCACCACCAGTACAGTGCCGAACACAGCATGTGGTTGTTCGCCATCGGATACACGCGGAAAATCCGCCAGAAGGAGGCATCTTCGCCGCCGATCACGAAGTGCGTCAGTGTCAGCACTTCGTCATACCACAGTTCGGCCATGGCCCAGGCTATCACCCGGACCAGATAGACCGCCAACACGATCACCAGCCATGACCAGCGACCAGGCAGCGTCCCTGTCTTTTTCTCTTGCAGCATGCCTCACCTTCACTGCGCGCATCGCTTGGCGCCGCCCTTGCGGCGCCGTCAATTCTGCCGCTGGATCAGCTGCAGAAACTCGTTGCGCGTGGCTTCTGAATTATGGAAACTGCCCAGCATCGCCGAGGTCACCATACAGGAGTTCTGCTTCTCGACACCGCGCATCATCATGCACAGATGGTGGCATTCCATCACCACGCCGACACCCTCGGCGTTGATGTTGTCCTTGATGAAGCGGGCGATCTGCTGCGTCAGG
>JAAZKQ010000793.1 GCA_012799755.1 Lentisphaerota bacterium
GCGCCGCAGCCGCCTGGACGCCGGCCGAGCTGCTCACTGCCGCTTGCGTGCTGAAATGAAACGGCAAGGACGGGAAGACTCTGCGCGCCACAAGCAAGGCCGGATCACGTATCAGCACGGCATCCACGCCGGCATCACTGGCCAGCTGGAGGGTGCGCATCGCCAGCCCGAGTTCGCGTTGCACCAAATCAATATTCAAGGTCAGGTAGGCTTTGGCTCCGGCGGCATGGACAGTCGCCACCACGCCCTTGAGTTCCTCCGGCGCAAAATTGGCCGCGCCGCGACGGGCATTGAGGCGCTTGAGGCCGAAATACACGGCATCGGCGCCGGCGTCGAGCGCAGCCTGCAGCGTCTCGGGACCGCCGGCGGGCGCCAGCAATTCCATGTCGTGCTGTCTCTGATCGGATACTATTTGCGTCATGAACGCGTTTTCGTTATCTGGCGATCAGTGTTCGTAGAGGAGAACGGTGCCCAGCGTCGCGTTTGGCTGTTCGATATGGGCCGTGACGGCGACATCAATGTCCTTGAGGGGCAGCCGGTGCGTTGTCAGGGCCTCTACCTTGATTTTGCCTTCGGCCATATAACGCAGAGCGAGTTTGAGCTGCGTCTGGGTAGTCCAGCGCATGAATACCGGTGGGTATTCAACCTCGCCGCGCTCCCAAGCGTCGTCGTGATAGCCTGGCCCCGTACGAGCGCTGCAACGCAGATCAAGATTGCCGAGGCCGGCTCCCCAGGCACATTGGGTTTTCAGTCCACCTACCAGCGAGATACGGCCCATGCGGTGACCGTCCGGGCTTAGCTGCATGACCTTGGTGACCTGCTCCAGCGCCTTGGTGCCATCGCCGCCAAAAGCCATGATGGCCATATCGAAGCCCTCGCCCCGGGTGAAATCCTTGGCCTTGGCCTCAAAATCGTCCTGACCGATTTGGGTAACACCGTCAATGCCCCATTTTTCGGCAACTGCCAAACGGAAGGGACTCATATCCCAGCCCATGACGTAGGTTCCCGCAATCTTTCCCAACCAGGCGGCCAACTGACCAACCAAGCCCATGCCGACGACCAGCAAGTTTTCGCCAAAGGCCGGCGTCGCCCGCCGCAATGCCTGCATGGACGTCACCGTCAAATGCGCATAAGCACCTTGTTCATAGCTGACTTCATCCGGCAACAGACAGCAGAGATTTTGCGGCACAACGGCATAATTGCTGTGCTGAGCATAGCCCGCGCCCATGCAGGCCACGCGGTCGCCGGGCTTGAATTTGCTGACGCCGGCATCCACCGCCACCACCTCGCCGGCGTTCTGGTAGCCGAAGGCTCGCGGTGTTCCGGGATCGGTCTTGCCTTCCTGGCGCGCCGTCTTGGCGCCGGACAGTTCCGTGCCGGGGCTGATCAGCGACGCGTGAACCTTCACCAGCACCATGCCCTTCGTCAACGCCGGAATATCCTGGCTGATGACGCAGCCATGACCAGTGCCGTCCAATGCTCCTACCAAGCGCTGTTTGTTCATCGAGTCATTCCTTTTCTGTTATCGTCTTGATCACTCAGTGCCGGCGTGTCCTCATGGAAACGCCCAAATGCCAAAATAGATGCTGATTGACAAAAGCCGGAAGCGAAAGACATCTGTCGCCGGCTGCCGGGGCGGCCTTCGCCAACGGCAGGAAAATGTAGCTCGCCCGACTACGCTGTCCACCGGCAAAGTGACAATCGCCGCGGAAAAAGGTAAGCGGTCACCCATTGATAATTGGTCGTTTTCTGTTGCCTTGCAATGGAAATCATCCTTCATGTTTGCTATGTGGCACGCCTTCAGCGTGCTGTTTCGGGTGGGGGGCTTCCCTGGGGTTGCGCCACGGGCGCAACCCCAGGCTGGCATGTGGTGCCCATTCAGGGCACTCCACCGCTCTGCGGTCGCTTGACCCCGCAGCGGCACATGACCCCGCAAACGAAAAACCCAAGCACACGCAGGCGCCAACCGTGCTGTGGGCTTGCAGCCCGCAGCGGCACATGACCCCGCAAACGAAAAACCCA
>JAAZKQ010000794.1 GCA_012799755.1 Lentisphaerota bacterium
CCCGAGGGACTGGAGGTGATCGTATTGCCTGAGCTGCGGCGCGAGTTGTCGCCGCCGGCGGATTGGCGCGCCTATCGCGCTTTGCTGCGGCTGTTTCGCGAGCGGCATTTCTCGGTGGTGCACACGCATGCGTCGAAGGCCGGCATATTGGGTCGGATTGCGGCGCGGCGCGCGGGGGTGCCCTTTGTAGTGCACACAGTGCACGGCCAGGCTTTTCATGCCTACCAATCGGCGTTGGTGAATCGTTTGTACATTGCCGCGGAGCGCTGGGCGGCACGACATTGCGACCGGATTTACGCCGTGGCGCAGGCCATGATCGAGCAATGCGTGGAAGCGGGAGTGGCGCCTCGGGAAAAGTACCAAGTCGTGTACAGCGGCATGGACCTTGACTGCTATCTCAACGCTCAGCGGGACGTGACGCTACGGGCTGAGTTGGGCATACCGACGGAGGCGCTGGTGGTCGGCAAGATTGCGCGGCTTTTCGAGCTCAAGGGGCATGAGGACCTACTGGCGGCGGCGCCGAAGGTGCTGGCGGCGGTTCCCAATACGTATTTTCTCCTGGTGGGCGACGGCATTTTGCGTGAAGCCTTGGTTGCACAGGCTGAGGCGCTGGGCATCCGTGATCGGGTGATCTTCGCGGGCCTGGTGCCGCCGCGGGACATCTGCCGCTACACGGCGCAAATGGACGTGCTGGTGCACCTGTCCTTGCGTGAAGGGCTGCCCCGCGCCGTGGTGCAAGGATTGGCTACCGGCATCCCCGCCGTGGCCTATCCGCTGGATGGAACGCCAGAAGTCGTGCTGGACGGCGAAACCGGGAGGCTTTGCCCCGTGCGGCAAATAGACGCCATTGCCGCGGCGTTGACTGAACTGCTGCTTGATCCTGACAAGCGGCGGGCGCTGGGGCAACGCGGACGGGCCGAGGTCCGCAAGCGCTTTGCCTGGCAGCAGATGGCGGATATTCTGGAAGATGAATACAAACGCGGCGTGGCAGCGCGGCTGTCAGCTCGCAACTAGCAGATGGGATGGCCCTGAAGCCGTGATGGCTTAAGGTATGATTTTGATTTCCGAAGTGAGAAGCAAATAAAGGAGAAATCCAGATGACGAAATTCACACTCTTGGGCGGAATGCTCTCAGGCCTGTGCCTGAGTATCGCGTTGGTGTCCTGTCAGAAGACCGGCGGCGAGCTCGCCGGTTTTGGCAAGGACGGTGACATTCGGTCGGTTATACCTGCTGCGGGGCTGGAGAAGGGACGCCGGAGCACGCCGCCCGGGTTGCACTTCTTCGTTTCGACAGAGGGCAATGACGACTGGACGGGCCTGGAGCCCGTGTGGGTCCAAGAGACCCCGAATGGCCCGTTCCGAACTCTGGCGAAAGCCCAGGAGGTCGTTCGCGGTCTGCCGCGCTTGCCCGGTCTGCCGATAACCGTGCATATCCGTGGCGGCGTGTACCGCCTTGAAGACGCATGGCGCTTTGGGCCCAAGGACAGCGGTCTGGCTGACGCGCCGGTGGTGTGGCAGGCTTACAAAGGCGAGAAGGCCGTAGTCAGCGGCGCCAGGATTATTGACCAGTGGACGGTTGCCGAGGACGGTACTTGGATGACCGAGTTGCCAAGCGTCGCCGATGGCAGTTGGGACGTCAATCAACTCTTTGTCAACGGTCAGCGCCGCCAGCGTTGCCGCTTGCCGAAGAAGGGCTTTTTCCGCATTGCGGGACTAGCTGTAGAATGGAAGAACCGTGAGGAGGCCAATCGCAATCCGCGCAGCAAGGACAGTTTCCTCTATAACGAGGGCGACCTGGAAGCCTGGGATGACATCCACAACGGCGTGATCTGGATGTACAATTCCTGGACGGCGTCCATCCATCACATTGCGGAAATCACCCCGGCGGAGAAGACCCTGCGTTTCACCAAAGGCATGGGGTGGCCGATCGGCTACTGGGACCGCAAGCAGCGCTATCATCTGGAAAATGTCCGCGCCGCGCTGACCGAGCCCGGCGAGTGGTACCTGGACTACACGACGGGGATTTTGAGCTACCTGCCCATGCCGGGTGAGACGCCGACGAATTGCCTGGTTGAGGCGCCGGTGGCGCAGCAATTGCTGGTCTTGCAAGGCGACAGCGAGGTCGGGCAGTTTGTTGAGAATTTGGTCTTCGCGGGCATCGCTTTTCAGCACAATGCGTTTGTGCTGCCTCGGGATGCCATGCATGACGGCCAGGCGGCGGTGGGCTTGACGGGCGCCGTTTACACCAGCGGCGCCCGCGACTGCCGTTTTGAGGACCTGACTATTGCTCACACAGGCACCTATGGCCTGTGGTTTGCCAAAGGCAGCCAGAACAACGTGCTGATCCGTTCCGAGCTGCATGATCTCGGTGGCGGTGGCGTGAAGATCGGCGAGACCGGCAGCGAAAGCAATGAGGCGACGGCCTGCCGCGGCAACACGGTGGAGAACTGCTTCATCCACGATGGCGGCGCGATTGCGCCGGCAGGCGTTGGCGTGCTGGTTTTGCGCAGCAGCTACAACACGCTCCGTCACAATGAGATTTGCGACTTGTACTACAGCGCGGTGTCGCTGGGTTGGTCCTGGGGTTACGCGCCGTCAAGCGCGAATCACAACGTCGTCGAATACAATCACCTGCACCACATCGGTTATGGCGTGCTCAGTGACATGGGGGCGATTTACACCCTGGGCATTTCTCCGGGCACCATCCTGCGGGGCAATCACATTCACGACATCTTTTCCTACAGCTATGGCGGCTGGGGGCTTTACACCGACGAGGGCAGCACAGAGGTGCTGATGGAACACAACGTGGTGTATGACACCAAGTCAGGCGGCTTTCACCAGCATTACGGTCGCGATAATACCGTGCGCAATAACATCCTGGCTTTTTCGCGGGAAGGACAGATCATCCGTTCACGGCAGGAGGCACATTCGTCGTTTACGGTTGAGAACAACGTGGTGATCTTTGACAATGGCCGGCCCTATGGCGGCAACTGGGGCAATGGCAATTACACCATGCGCAATAATTTGTACTGGGACATGACCCGCGAGCCTTTCGAATTCGCCGGCTACCCACTGGCGGAATTCCAAGGCGAGGAAGGGCAGGAGTTGGGGTCGGTCATTGCCGAGCCGGGCTTCGCCAATGCCGTAAAACGCAACTTCCATCTCAAGGGAGGCGCGGCGGCCTATCCCTATGTGAAGGACGCCGTTGCCGCCATGGACAAAGCGGGTTTGTACGGGCCGTCCTGGTGGACGCGCAAACCGGCGAAGAAGCAGTTCAAGGACATCATTCCGGAGATGATTCCGCCCAAATCCGAGCGGCCGCCTCTGGGCTTCCTGCGTGAGCTCAAGCTGGACTTTGCGAACGTTACTGTCGGCGAGAAGTCACCGGTGGGCTCGACCAGCGGTGAGGACGCGCTGGCGGGTTCGTCCATTCGGGTGAGCGACGAACAGCCGGCGCCGGGCGGCAAGCGGGCGTTGAAATTCGTTGACGCCGAGGGCCTGAAATTCGAGTGGCAGCCCCATCTGGTGTATAATTTCAACTGGCGCAAGGGCGTGTTGACGGGCGCCTTTGATGTTTTTCTGAAGGACGACCAGGCGATCTGCTGGCACGAATGGCGTGACAGCTCCGGGCCTTACAAAGTCGGGCCGAGCATGCGCTTTTACGGCGACGGGCGGCTCACGGTCCATGGCCAGGAATTGGCGCGTTTCCCCAAGCAGACCTGGCTGCGGGTAAAGGTTGTTTGCAGCGTCAATCCCGAGGCGCCGGCGACCTTTGACCTGGAGGTCACGCCTGTCGACGGCGAAACCAAGGTCTTCAAGGGGCTGGATTACGGCTCCAAGGACTGGAAACAGCTTACCTGGGTCGGCTTTGTCAGCGAAGCAACCGTGCGCACGGAGTTCTTCCTGGGCAATATTGATTTTACTCGGAAGTGAATGCGCCGGCCGAGCAAGCCCGCCATGATAGCGCTACTTGTCGGTTGTCTGGGGAGGGCCTGTTTGCCGGCCCTCCTCATCGAAAGCGCTGACCAGGTGCCAGCGTCGGCAATGGGGGCAGCGCTCGAAACTTTTGTGGAGAAGATTGAGGCTGAGAAGAGGGCGGGTGTAGAGTTGTCCACATTCCGGGCACCTGATTTTGCCACGGATAAGTTTTTGGAACCAGCTGTTGCCATAGGTGATGCCGGCAAGCAGAATCCCCATGGCCGCAAGATAAAGCAGCAGCCACAGCTGCAAGACGATTGCCCACACCTTGGCGCCGAGGCCGAAAGTGTTCTTTTGTGCCAGGAAAATGGGCAGATTTCCCAGTAAATGCAGAGCCATGCAGGCAAGCAGGCCGAGAGTTATTTGCCTGCGCTTGAGGATGAAAAAGAGTGCGGACGCGGTGAACGCCGCGTGCATGATGCACACCATCACCCGCTCGCCGATATAGCCATTGAGCATGTACCATGGGTATTGGGCGATGTCCGGTGACTTTGCCAACAGACAGGCAAGCATCCAGGCTTCGCCAACGCCGAAGCCCAGGCCAATCGCCAATGCGGAACGATGCGGCGGCAGGGATTTCAGGCGCGCGTAACAGCACGGGATCAGCAGGGGCCAGAGCTTGGCGGGCTCCTCGGTGACCGGTGCGTACAAAAGTGTGAGGGCCTGATAGACCTCGTTCTGCTTTCCCAGCGTTGAGGCCAACCAGGCATCAAGGGGCATGCGAATAAGATGGAACGCCAGCGCGTTCATGGGCAGCATGAGCAAAACCAGCATGCCCAGAAAGGGGCGTTCCTCAGCTGGTGCGCGCAGAAACAACACGCCGCCAATGAGCGCGAGTGACAGCACACTGACAATCATGGCGGCAATGTAGATGTCAGCCGGCATGGTCGCATTCTCTCAGAATAAGCACGGAGAGCTGGTATGTGGTGCCCATTCAGGGCACTCCGCCGCTCCGCGGCCGCTTGCGCGCGCGGAGCAGGGTCATGCCACGTTGCGGGCTGCAAGCCCGCAGCATGGCCGGAAACAGCCGCAGCGTCGGCATCTTGTGTTTTCGGGTGCCGTTTACTTGTATTCCGGCAGCATGCCGTCCCGGTCGTGGGCTTCGATGAGATCGTCGCACAGGTGACGGATATCGTCGAGTGAGAGTTCGGCGCGGGTATGCGGATCGAGCATGGCCGCCTGGTAGACGAGGTCGCGGGAGTGAGTGACGGCGGCCTCAATGGTCAGCAGGTGGACATTGACGTGGGTCATGTTGAGGGCGGCGCATTGGAGGGGCAGGGCGCCGACATGGCAGCCTTGGACGCCATTGCGATTGACAAGGCAGGGCACTTCGACGACGGCTTCGTCGGGCAGGTTGCTGATCAGGCCATTATTGAGGACATTGCCGCCGATTTCGTAAGGCTTGTCGCAGACGATGGATTCCATGATGTACGAGCCGTACTCGTGAGTGCGCTGGTGGCTGAGTTTCTTATTGTGGACGATTTCATCGCGTTGTTTGCGCCAGCCGGCGATCTGGTTGATGCAGCGGCGGGGGTATTCGTCCAGCGGGATATTGAACTCCTGAATGAGTTCGGGATATTGACGTTTGATGAAGTAGGGGTGGTATTCGGCGGTGTGTTCGGACGACTCGGTATTGTAGTAGCCGAAGTTGCGCATGATTTCGTAGCGCACCATGTCGTTGTGTTTGACACCGTCTTTTTTACGGGCATTGCGGTTTTTCTTTTCGGCGGCCTTTTTGATTTCGGGGTAGAGGTCCTTGCCGTCCTTGCTGATATCAAGCAGCCATGCCATGTGGTTGATGCCGGCAACGCGCCAGGTGACGGGCTGGTACTTTTCCCATAGATCAAGGGACTTGAGCAAATGACTGGCGCAGACTTGCACCGAGTGGCAGAGGCCGACGACCTTGATGCCGCAGTGGCGCAGGAGGTAGCCGGTGAGGATGGACATCGGATTGGTGTAGTTCAGCATCCAAGCGTTGGGACAGACGGCGCGCATGTCGTTGGCAAAGCCTTCAAGGACGGGAATAGTGCGCAGGGCGCGGAAGATGCCGCCGATGCCCAGGGTGTCGGCAATGGTTTGTTCCAGGCCGTAGCGCTTGGGAATCTCGAAGTCCACGACGGTTGATGGCTCATAGCCGCCGACTTGAATGGCATTTATGACGAAATCAGCGCCGCGCAGAGCCGCACGGCGGTTGCGCAGCCCCAGGTAGGTGTTGATGCTGGCGCGGTTGCCGTTGATGTTGGCATTGAGATTGTCCAGCATCATCTTGGACTCTTTGAGGCGCTCGGCGTCAATGTCATAGAGGGCGAACTGGGCGTCGCGAAGGCTGTCGGTAAGGAGGCAGTCACCGATGATGTTTTTAGCGAAGACGGTGCTGCCGGCGCCCATGAAGGTGATTTTCGTCATGTCTGCATTCTTTCTGATGGCTTGCGGTTCTACGTTACTCAAGTCGCCGCGTTGAGGCGGCGACTTGTTGCTTATGCGCGGTGTTGTCTGGCTCTATTGTCGTCAGCACTCGATGGATTTGAAGTGTGGCAACCAGGGCTTGTTGAAGGCGAACATGGCCTTGACCATGTCTTTGATTTCAGCCAGGGACAGACAGGCTGCGGTGAGCGGGTCGTAGCAGATGGCTTGGTAAATCATACGGGCATCGCCGGTGAGGGCGCCCGTCACAGCCATTTCTTCGACGGCGACGCTGAGGTTGTTGAGCGCGGCCAGCTGAGGCGGCAGAGCGCCGACGTGGATGGGGTTCAGGCGGTTGCGGGTGACCAGCACGGGGACTTCCACGCAGGCGTTTTCCGGCAGATTGCTGATCAGGCCGGTGTTGGGGATATTGCCGTTGAAGACGTAGGTATCACCGCCGAGGTAGGCATTGATGATATAGGCGGCATATTCGGCGCCGCGCTGGAGTTTAAGAGGCTCGGGATTGTTGAGCCACTTCTCGATTTCGTCTTTCCAATTCGCCTGGCGTGACTCGTAGGTCTTGACGATGTAGGCGTAGGCGCCTGGATTCCAGCCCGTGCCGTGAGTGCAATACTTCTCAATGAGCTCAGGGCGTTTGCGGAACCACCAGTTGTATTCGGAGTTGTGACCGCTGGATTCAGTGACGTAGTAGTCCAGAGCGAGGAACATCTCGTTGCGGACTTGTTCCTCGTTGTAGACCTCGGGGCGCTTCATGGCTTCACGGATCAACGGGTAGGCGTCCTGGCCCTTCCACTTGTATTCGAGGTAGAAAGCCTGGTGGTTGATGCCGGCGCAGACGTAATCAATTTCACTCATGGGAGCGCCGATCCACTTGGCGAGCATGCCGGCCGTGCCCTGGACGCTGTGGCAGAGGCCGCTGACCTGGATTTTTGACTGGGCCTGCATCGCGCGGCAGAGCATGGCCATCGGGTTGGTGTAGTTGAGCAGAATTGCGTTCGGGCAGAGCTCTTCCATGTCCTTGCAGATGCTCAACATCACCGGCGCCGTGCGCAGGAAGCGGAAGATGCCGGAGGGGCCACGCGTGTCACCGACGTTGGTATCAACGCCGAACTCCTTAGGTATTTCAATGTCCTTGCGCCAGACGTCCAAGCCGCCGCTGAGGATGGTGCAGAGCACCGCGTCAGCGCCGGCGAGGGCTTCGCGGCGGTCTTTGGTGACGACGATCTTGGCGGGGTAGTTGCCTTCTTTGACGATGCGCTTGACGGCCTTGTGGATGTAGGCGAGGCGCTCGTCGTCAATGTCCATCAGGGCGATGGTGGCATCCTGGAGGAGAGGGAAGGTCAGGACGTCATTGACCAGTTTGCGGGTGAAACCGAAGCTGCCGGCACCAATAAAGGCAATTTTCGTCATGAAGCGACTCCTGGGATTGAGGACTTTTTTGAGTGGAATTGGGCCGGCAAGGATTGCCGACTGTGGATGCCTGGTAATATAAGCGGGGGGAACTTAACCGCAACCCGCGCAGGGAGCTGCCGCCCGCTGGACTGGTAACCGGTCGCCGATTGATAATTGGCCGTTTTCTGTTGTCATTGGTTTTCAGCGCCAAAGGCGCGGCCTAAGATAGCCCAGGGCAAGCGCCTGCGGGGCGCGCCGCCCTGGGTAAGGCCCACACCCGGAAAGAGCCCTGAAAGGGCGACCTAAAAAAACACCGCTTGGGATGCAAGGCGTAAAAAGGGAAGACCTTGCATAGGTTCCATTGCCTCTTTGGCGCCAGTCAGCTTCGCCGACTGGCGCCAAAGAGGCCGAGGAACACGA
>JAAZKQ010000795.1 GCA_012799755.1 Lentisphaerota bacterium
GTCCCCGGCGTCGGCCAACCAGTCCCTGAGTCCAATGCGTCATTCCCCGCGGTCTCAGGCGTCCCGGTTGTCCAATCCATGGGAACATGCCTTATGAGTCGTGAGTCCTCGCCCCAGCGCCGCCGCCAATGAGTTCCATCGGTCTCAGGCGTCCCCTGGGGCCGGCCAATTATCAATCGCTGACCGCTTACGAAAAAGAAATCTTTGGCAATGGCATAATGCACAAAGAGCATGCATAGTACGCATTTCCACCGCTTCGCCGACCAGTAGCAGCTTTACTTTCAGGGCTCAAAATATGACCATACGCTCCGTTGTCATTGGTATCATTGGCGTCATTATTCTCTGCGGCTTCACCTTTTTCAATGACATGGTCATCCGCGGCACCTTCCTGGTCGGCAACTTTTTGCCTTTCAGCATTATGGGCTCGCTTATCCTCTTTGTCCTCCTGGGCAATCCCCTCCTGGCTCTCTTCGGCAAACGCTGGGTGTTAAGCGGCAAGGAACTCGCGGTCATCATTGCTCTATTGTTCTTCGCCTGCTTCATCCCCGGTCGGGGCTTCATGCACCATTTCACCAATGTGCTGATGTTCCCACACCACTACACCCGCACCAACACGGCATGGAAAAGCGACAGTCCCCGCATCGCCCTCAATGCCATCAGCGATTGGCGCAAAGTCGCCAATATCCTCCGCGCCCCTTCATCCGAAGACGCCCCCGCCGCGGCGCTCATCCGCAGCAAACTCTCAGCAGAACTGCTGGCCCTGCTTCCTGATGTTCCCAGCGAACAACCCGGCAGTGACTTCCAATTCAAGGCCATCAACGAATTCAACGCCATCATCCAGCAAAAGGCCTTCCATGCCGAGCTGCGACAAAACGGCGATTTCCTGCCCAACTACGCCAAATACCTGCTCGAAAATCCTGATGAACATCTCAGCGAAGAGGAACTCCAAGGCATCACCCGCGCCGTCTTTGATGTGGCCTTCGGCGACAGCATCCGCCTGCGCAATCCCGGCGCCGTTGCCCACATTCCGCCAATCATGCTGGCCAATCCACGTGTTGACGCCAATGCCCTTGACGGCTTCATCAACGGCCTGGGCGCCGGCGACGCCGGCATCTCTCTGCGTCATGACATCCCTTGGGAGGCATGGCGCCGCCCGCTAATGTTCTGGCTGCCGTTGATGTTCATCGTCTGCGCCTGCGCCACCGGCCTGGCCATGGTGATCCACCGCCAGTGGTTCACCCACGAACACCTGCCCTACCCCACGGTGGAATTCACCCGCATGCTTCTGCCCGAACCCGGCAAGGTCATCAGTGACATCTTCCGCAATCGTTGGTTCTGGATCGGCCTCCTGCCCGTACTGATCATTCACATGAACAACTGCGGCGTCGCCTGGTGGCCGGACTACCTCATCCCCGTGCGGCTTCGCTATTACTTCTCGCCCCTGCTGAAGCTCTTCCCGACCTACTACCGCTCCGGCATTGGCTATTGGTCGCTATTCAACCCGATGATCTACTTCATTGTCATCGGCTTCGCCTATTTCTTGCCCAAAGATGTCTCGCTGTCACTGGGCATTGCGCCTTACGTCTTCGGCTTCGTCACGGGCAAACTCGCGGCCTACGGCGTTGTCATGGGCGGTACCATGATCCGTCCAACCCCGCACACCTTCTGCTACGCCGGCTCTTACCTGGCCATGTTTGCCGTGCTCATGTACACGGGTCGCCACTACTATGGGTCCGTTCTGCGCCGCTGCTTCGGCCTGAAAGGCGGCGACCCGGTTGAGCCCCACGCCGTCTGGGGCGCCCGCCTGCTTTTCCTCGGCATGCTTGCCTTTGTCCTCATGACCCAGCTCGCCGGCCTGCAATGGCAAATTTCCCTCCTGTACATCGCCGGCCTGCTGGTGCTGCTCACCGTGGTCAGCCGGCTGCTGGCCGAAGCCGGCGTCTACTACCTGCACACCAATCTCTTTCCCTGCGCCATCATCTGGGGCTTCCTTGGCGTCCAGGCCCTCGGTCCTGAACAGCTGCTGATCATCGGCATGATGTCCTGCGTCATGTTTGTTGATCCCCGTGAATGCTTCATGCCCTATGCCGTCGAAGGTCTTGGCCTCACTGAACGCATGCAATGCCGCATCGGCAAGATTGGCGTACTGGGCCTGGCCGTCATTATCATCGGCCTGGCCGTGGCCGTCCCCATCACCATGTACATCCAGTACAAGAATGGCGCCATTCTGACCGGCGACGGCTGGACTTACGGCAGTCCTCCCACCATGGCCATCAATGCCAACATCAGTCTGCGCACGACCATGCAGGCACAAGGAGCGCTTCAGGTTGTTGACCAACGCAGTGGCCGGCAACGCTTTGCGGACATGAAGCCCGTAGGCCCCGCCCTCATCGCCTTCGCCATCACCTTCTCGCTGGTCATCATCTTTACCGCTTGCCGCCATCGCTTCCCCTGGTGGCCACTGCACCCAGTGATGTTCCTCACCCTCGCCACCTACCAAAGCACCGTGCTGGCATTCTCTTTCCTCATCGGTTGGCTCGTCAAGTCCCTGGTGACCAAATTCGGCGGCGGCAAACTCTATCAGGACCTCAAGCCGCTCATGGCCGGACTCGTCGCCGGCGAATTCCTTGCCGGCGTCATCGCCATCATCATCGGCCTCGTCTACTACTTCGTCACCGGCAAGCCACCCAAGAGCTTCGCCATCATGCGCTAAGAGCATGGCAAAAAAAATGCCGCGCCGCGGACTCCATCTTCCGCAGCGCGGCCTCGACATGCAAGCCATCTCCGCGCTCTTACTTGGCGTAATCAATTGAGCGCGTTTCGCGGATGATTGACACCCTGATTTGACCGGGATAGCGCATTTCCTTCTCAATGCGTTCGGCCATCTCACGAGCCAGAATGGACGCGCGTTCCTCGCTGATCTTCTCGGGCTGGACGATCACGCGCAGCTCGCGGCCGGCCTGAATGGCATAGCAGTTCTCCACGCCGTCGAAAGCGTTGCCGATACTCTCCAGCTGTTCCAGCCGCTTCAGATAAAGCTCAGTAGTTTCGGAACGGGCACCCGGCCGACTGGCGCTCAGCGCGTCGCAAATCTGCACCAGAATGGCCATCAGCGAGCTCTTTTCCGTCTCCTCATGATGCGCGGCGACGGCATTGACAACCTCGTCGTCTTCGCCGGCGCGCTTCAACAAATCCGCGCCGATCAGCGCGTGCGTGCCTTCCACTTCGTGGTCCACGGCCTTGCCGATATCGTGCAGCAAGCCGGCCCGGCGGGCCTTGTGCTCATCAAGACCGACCTGCGCCGCAATGGCGCCCATCATGGACGCGACCTCAATGGAATGCATCAGCACATTTTGCGAATAGCTGTAGCGGTATTTCAAACGACCCAACAGCGTCACAATGTTCTGGCGCAGACGAGTAATACCCAGTTGATTGACCGTGTCCTGGCCGGCCTTCTGAATCTCTGCTTCCACATCCTTGCGCACCTTGGCCACAATCTCCTCAACCCGCGCCGGGTGAATCCGACCATCCGCAACCAAGCGCTCCATGGTAATGCGCGCAATCTCTCGACGAACCGGATCAAAGCAGGATATCACCACGGCCTCAGGCGTGTCGTCAATGAGCACATTCACACCGGTGGCCGCCTCAATGGTACGGATGTTCCGGCCCTCGCGGCCAATAATGCGCCCTTTCATTTCTTCATTGGGCAGGGGAATGGTTGACGTCGTTCGCTCGTAGGCGCAATCACCCGCGTAACGCTGCATGGCGGTGATCATCACCTCCTGCGCTTCCTGTATCAACAGCTGCTTGTTCTCTTCCTGAAAACGGTGGATCAACGTGCCGCGCTCACTCTCCAACGACTCTTCCAGCCGCGCCAGCAATTGCCGCTTCGCTTCCTCCTGCGTCAGGCCGGCCACACGCTCCAGTTCCCGTATCTGCTGGCCAATCTTGACCTCGAGATCGTCTTTCTTTACTTTCAACGCCTCGGACTGCGCCCGCAACTCCTTGTCCCGCTCCTCCAAATCCGCCGCACGCTTGTCAAGCTGCTCAAGCTTCTTGTCAACGTTATCTTCCTTGGCCGTCAGCCGCTCCTCGGCCTTCTGCATTTCCTTTCGACGCTGCTTGGTTGATGCCTCGAAATCGTCCCGTGACGCAATCAGCTCTTCCTTGGCCTTGATCCGTGCTTCCTTGACGATATTCTCAGCTTCCAGGTTGGCTTTCTGACGAATGAGCTCGCCTTCCTCACGGGCTTGCGCCAGCGTGCCGTCGCCATCCACACCGCCGCGTCGCTGCCTCAACAGCAGAGCCTGCAAGGCCACTATGACCACGGCGACCACCAATGCAACCACTGAAATAATTCCCCCCCAGCTCAACTGCGCCAACAGCCCCGTCGTCAGGGCCGGTAATAACCCTATCGTCATCATTCCCGAATCCTTTCTGCCACCCAGGCACTATGTCCGCCACATGAAACCATACGTGTTTCCGTAACGACATAGTCCATGCGCACATCGTGCGCATGAGCCGGTATGGCCGGAACGATTTGACAATCGTGGGCCACGCCGATCTTGCTGCCTGTCGCGCCTGCAAGCAAACGGTCATAATAACCGCGCCCACGGCCAAGGCGGTTGCCGGCATGGTCGAAAGCCAAACCGGGCACCAGCCAAGTCCAAGGCGGCTCACAGTCAAAGGGGGGATGCAGTCGCGGAAGGTCCGGGTGCGGCTCGCGGATGCCATAATGACCAGCAACCAGCTGCGCGTCCAAGTCCTGAACCGCAACCATCGCGTAGGCCTGCGTTTGCTCAATAAATGCAGGCAAATACAACGCCTTGCCGGCTTTCAGCCAATCCGCCAGATATTCACTGAGATCCGGCTCGGACCCGAACGCCATGTATGCGGCCAACGCTCGCCCCTCAGTCAGCACCGACAACCCCGACAACAAGGACGCAACCATTCGACCGCTGCGCAACGAATCCGGCCGGGCAATGCGTAAACGCTCCCGTATCTCGCGTCGCAACGCGTCTTTTGCTGTCAAATGGGTCGGCATGTACATCGCTGGGCACGGCAACAGCCACAAACGGCAAAATACCCGATGGCCTCAGTCAACACCCAGAATTCCTCTAAGCGCCTCCCTGCGGAAATCACGTCTCTATCATTCGACGGCAACGCCCACCCCCAACGGCGACAATAATCAAGAGGTAACCGCTTGAACTGAAGCGCTGCCATCTGCCGAAACAGGTCATCGTCTCACCCGAGACGACTCTGAATAAGTATAGGACACAACGCCTAACTTTCAATGTTTTCCATCAAGCATTTAGCGCGAAAACCGTAATCGGTCACTCGTTGATAACAGCCATTTTTTGCTGCCTTTGGTTTTCAGCGCCGAAGGCGCGGCCTAAGATAGCCCAGGGCAAGCGCCCGCAGGGTGCGCCGCCCTGGGTAAGGCCCACACCCGAAAAAAGCCCTGTAAGGGCGACCTAAAAAAACACCGCTTGGGATGCAAGGCGTAAAAAGGGAAGACCTTGCATAGGTTCCATTGCCTCTTTGGCGCCAGTCAGCTTCGCCGACTGGCGCCAAAGAGGCCGAGGAACACGA
>JAAZKQ010000796.1 GCA_012799755.1 Lentisphaerota bacterium
CGACCGTACTGTGGGCTTGTAGCCCGCAGCGTGACATGACCACGCAAACGAATAACCGATTACGTCACGACCCTTTTTCCCCCGCCGGCTCTTGACACGAATAAATATATGCTAATTTAAACTCGCGCAACCTTCATTAGCATAAAAAACATCGTGTCAGCTTTCCTCCTCGTTGTCAGCAGGCGGCTATCATGGGCATGAACGACGTCATCACCAAGCTGGACATCCTCTCGGAAGACTCTCAATACGACCTGGCCTGCGCCTGCGGCAGCAAAAACTCCAAAGAACGGCGCCGACGCAGCCTTGACGGCCGCTGGCTCTATCCGGTGCCGCTGACGCGGGGCGGCTACGGCATCATACTCAAGACGCTCCTGAGCAACACGTGCAGCAGCGACTGCCGCTACTGCCCCCTGCGTCACGACAGCGATGCGGCACGGCGCTGCACCCTCTCGCCGGACGAAATCGCCCGGGCATTCCTTGAATACGACCGCCGTCTGAATCTGCTGGGGCTGTTCCTGAGCTCTGGCATCATCGGCAATGCCGACCGTACCATGGAACGCCTGACAGACACAGCGGCCATCTTGCGTGAGAAATACCGCTACCGCGGCTACATCCACCTGAAAATCATTCCCGGCGCTTCGCCTGCGGCCATCCGGCGCAGTTTGCAGCTGGCCACAGCCGTATCGCTGAATATCGAAACGCCCGGTGCGCAGCACTTCGCCAAGCTCTCACAATTCAAGAATTACGAGCGGGACATCATCGCGCCGCTCAAGCTTATGGCCGCTGAAACCACCTGCGGCGCCGAATTTTCCCGGGTGAAATGCACCACGCAGTTCATTGTCGGCGCCTCTGACGAAAATGACCGCGAAATCGTCAGATACATGGACGGCATCTACAAACGCCTGCATTTTGAACGCGTGTACTTTTCGGCCTACCAAGGCGGCCTGGGCCATCCCGACATCCCCGGCGAGAGCAGATTCACCCTGTCGCCACACGACCGACTCACCCGCGAACACCGGCTCTACCAAGTGGACTTCCTGCTGCGCAAATACCAGTTTGACGCCGGCGAAATCGTCTATGCCGAAAACGGCAATCTTGACCTCAGCCGCGACCCCAAGGAGCACTGGGCCATCGCCCACCCGGCCTTCTTCCCGGTTCAGATCAACCGCGGCGACCGCGAAGCGCTGCTACGGGTGCCGGGTCTGGGGCCCGTAACCGTCAACCGCATCCTCAGCCAGCGCCGGCAGCACCGCATCGGCTCACTGAGCGAGCTCGGAATCAAAGGCAAGCTGGCAGACAAAGCCCGGCCCTACCTGGATTTCTCCTGAAGGACGTTCGCAACATGACATGACCCCGCAAACGAAAAACCAAGCGCTTTTATCCGCAGATGTCGCAGATTAACGCAGATTGTTTAAGAGTGGCTGCCTGGAAATCCAAAGCGCAAAGCGGCTGGAAGCCGCTTCCACTCTGGCCGTGCTGCGGGCTTGCAACCCGCTGCGTGACGCGACCCCGCCAGCCGGAGCCTATTGCGCCAGTCTCCCTTGTCCCACCGCCACCTGACCAATTTGCCGCATTGGTAACCGGTCACTCATTGATATTGGTCGCGCCGGCGGTCTTTTCAGCTGTAGTGCCTTTACAAGGCACCGCCTCATGGGGAGCTCGCCACCCCGGCCTGAAGGCCGGGGTTAAGCATGGTTAAGCGCCTACGGCGCAACATGGACATTATGGACACGTTGGACGACAACGCCTGCCCGCCCGCCGTCCATACTGTCCATATTGTCCATAGCAGCTGACAGAAACAACGGTTA
>JAAZKQ010000797.1 GCA_012799755.1 Lentisphaerota bacterium
TCGTGTTCCTCGGCCCCTTTGGCCGCAGTCGGCGAAGCTGACTGCGGCCAAAGGGGCAATGGAACCCACCTTTCGTGTCTGGTATGTGGCACGCCTTCAGCGTGCAATTTCGGGGGGACGCTCACCCAGGGTTGCGCCACAGGCGCAACCCTGGGCTGGTATCTGGCACGCCTTCAGCGTGCCTTGCCGGAGCGGACATCAATGGTTCTTATATGAATTGAACGTTCGTCAATATCTTCCAGTCTTGTGGCATATTATCTGGAAGTTCGAAATGGTTCTTATATGAATTGAACGTTCGTCAATATCTATGTGGGCTCTTATGTGAAGAGCATTGGACTCAGGAGACTGGTTGGCTGACGCCGGGGACTCCCGGGGGCGCTGCGCCTTTGGGCGCTTGCCTCGGGCTGATATGTGGCACGCCCTTGGCGTGCAGCTTTGTCGTTTGCAGAAGGAATTTGGCAAGCGGCGCCAAACGTGCGGCTTCCGGCAGAGTGGAAGCGGCTTCCAGCCGCTTTGCCAAGCGCCCCTCTCCCGGCTGTACTGGGGGCTTGCAGCCCGCAGCGTGACATGACCCCGCAAACGCCACCAGGCACGCCTGTTTCCCGACTGTGCTGCGAATATCAATGGGTGACCGCTTACGCAGTTGAGGTAATCGGTCACCGATTGATACCGGTCGTGCCGGTGGTTATTTCCTGCTGTTGTGCCTTTACCAGGCACTGCCTTATGGAGCGCTCGCCACCCCAGCCTGAAGGCTGGGGTTAAGCATGGTTAAGCGCCTGCGGGCCAAGCTGTCCATTTGCTGACATCGTGGTCCACAATATCAATGAGTGACCGGCTTACCTTGCGTCAATCTGCGAGCGTGATTTTAACGATGTCGTGGGCCTGGATTGATGGTGGCGGGATGAGTCTGACGTCATTTGGGCAGGCATGTTCCAGCCCCCAGGAGGAGAGGGTGACATTTTCGCCGGTTCTGAGCAGGGTTGCAGCGACGGCCTTGTCCCTGAGGTCGGGGAGGATGAAGTGAGCCATGGGATGTACGGGCAGGTAGAGGTACAAGTGCTTGCCCTTTTGCGTGTAAATTCCCAGTGGCGGCGGGGTGAAAGATGCACGACCACAGCCGTGGATTGCCTCGCTTGCCCAGGTCATCCATTGGGCCAGCGACCTGAGCACCTTGGTGCTGTGGTCGGGAATTTGCCCAAGGCTGTCGGGACCGACGTTAAGCAGCAAATTGCCGTTGTTGGCGACGCAGGCGACGAGTCCGGCCTGGAAGGCTTCCGGCGGGGTTTTGAGTGGTGCGTGTTCGTTGTATCCCCAAGCGCCGTTGGTGGTGGCGCAAGTTTCCCATTTCGAGCTTGGCGGGATGGTTGGGATGGCGACTTCCGGTGTCCTGTAATCGCAGATATACTTGTAGTCGGTGATTCTATCGTAGGTCATCCTGTCATTGATGATGATATCGGGTTGTTCGGTCCTGATCATTTGCAGAAGTTTATCAGGGTCGAAGTATTGTGGAGTTTTCCAGCGTGTGCAGTAGTCCCAGAAGAGGAGGTCAATCTTTCCGTATTCCGTCATAAGTTGGTGTACGGAGTCAAAGAGGTATTTTCGATAGATGTTTGAGTTGACAGCCGGGAATTGTGTTTCGCCGTTTTTTCCTTGCGGGTGGTCATGGTCCGGCAGGTAGTGTGGGTGGTGCCAATCAATGAGACTGTGGTAGAATCCGATTTTGAGTCCTTTGTCCCTGAATGCTTCGACCAGCTCTTTGGTGACGTCTTTCTGATAGGGGGTATTGGTGATTTTGAAATCGGTGTAGTGTGAATCGAACATGCAGAAGCCGTCGTGGTGCTTAGTTGTGAAGACCACATATCTCATTCCTGCGTTCCAGGCGAGTTCGGCCCAGCTTTGGGGATTGAAGTTGATGGGATTGAAGGTCGCCGGGTTGCCTCCCAGTTCTTCGGAACGGTATCTTGCCCATTCACCTTGGGCCGTTTGCGAATAGATGCCCCAATGGATGAAAAAACCGAAGCGAGATTCTTCAAACCAATGCTTCATCGGTGTTGTCCTCGGATGCTGTTGCCTGTCGGAGGGAAATGATTTATAGAGGAAATTGCCTGTTTCATCGTGCTTGTAACGAACAGGCAAGCTCAGTCCATCAGGCGAATTTCCTTCAGGAACTGTTTTCGACGGCGCCAGTCGGGCACGACCTTGACGAAGAGGCTGAGATCAACGCGGGCGTCGCAGAATTTGGCGATTTTAGCAGCGGCACGCTGGCGTAGGAGTTTGATCATTCTGCCGCCTTGGCCGATAATGATGCCCTTGTGATTTTCGCGTTCGATATGGAGGGTGGCACCGATTTGCAGCCTCTGCCCTTTCGTCTTCCAGCTGTCCACCGTGACGGCGATGCAGTGCGGCACTTCCTGCTTCAATTCCTCCAGGAGGGCTTCGCGGATGAGCTCGGCGGCGATGTCTCGTTCATAGACGTCGGTCAATTCGTCGGCTTCATAGAGAAAAACGCCCTGCGGGAGCAGGCTTTTGATCATGGCCATAAGGTCTTTGGTCCTAGCGAGATCAGTGGCGACCAGCTGCACGCAGGGCGCGTCGGGGAGGTACTCGCGGTAGAAGCTCAGGCTGGCGGCGATTTGTTCGGGCGTGGCCAGGTCAACCTTGTTGATGGCAATGATGGCCGGCTTGCCGTTGTCACGGGCGCGCTGGGCGGTTAGATTGTCTTCTTCACCGGGCTCGCGGCTGGGATCAACCATGCAAACGAGTAGATCGGCGTCTTCCAGTACCCGCGATACCGAATTGTCCATCGCTTCATCAATGGCGATTTTGCCGACATGTACGCCCGGCGCGTCAAGGAAAAGAATTTGCGCTTCGGCGTCGGTGTAGATGGCCAGCAGGTATTTGCGGGTCGTCTGGGGCTTGTCGGACACTGCCGCCAGATGGCGGTTCAGGACGGTGTTGACCAGCGTGGACTTGCCGGTGTTCGGTCTGCCCAGCAAGGCGACATAGCCGGTGATGCCGCTGCGAGGTTTTTGGATATCTGCTGTTGAATCCATAGAGGAGAGGGGCAGGTCGTCGTCGCGTCTTGCCGCAGAGCAGTCAGCGAGCTTTGATCATGAGTTGTCGCCGAATATCGCGGGCAGGTCATAGGTCGAATGACTTTCCAGCGCGAAGAGCGTTTTGGTCCGTTCCACGCCCGGAGCGTTGACGATGGTGTTGGTGATGAGATTGGCTAATTCCTTGTTGTTCGCTACGCGAATGACCGCCACCATGTCGTATTCGCCGGCAACGATGTGGACTTCGGTGACGCCCTTCTGTTCCAAGAGGGCGCGGACGGTCTCGTGGACGCGTTTGTCCTCAACGCTGATCAGTACGAATGCTGTGACCATGTGCCTGTTCCTCGTTGGCTTAGGGCTGGCTTGGACTCTTGATCAAGTCGGCTTCATCAACAAGTTTCATCACGTCCGCTTCTGTTTCGCAAAGGATAGCACGGGCATAGAGTTTTTCACAATCGGGGATTGATAATTGGCTGATGAGCGGGCGCAGTGCCGGCGCCTGGTGCGGGGTCATGCTCAGCTGACGCAGGCCGGCGCCGAGAAGCAGCGGCAGCGCGCGGCGGGAGCTGGCCAGCTCGCCGCAGAGGCTGACGGTCTTGCCTTCGTAGTTATGCACCTGCCGGCAGACGTCCCCCAAGGCCCGCAGCACGACCGGGTGGCACTGCCGGAACCACTTGCTGACTCGGGCATTGGCGCGGTCTACTGCAAAGAGGAATTGCACCAGGTCATTGGTGCCGATGCTGACAAAATCAACTTCCGGCAACAGCCGGTCAAGACCATAGAGCACCGCCGGCACTTCGATCATGATGCCGAGGCGGTAATCGCCGACCTTGACGCCGCGCTGGCGCAGTTCCTGGGCGGCAAGCGCCAACGCCTGTTTGACTTCCAATAGGTCGTTGAGATCAGCCACCATGGGCACAAGAATATGGACGTCGCCCAGCGCACTGGCCCGCAGGATCGCCCGCAGGTGGGGCGCCATGATTTTGGGGTTTGAGAGAAGGAAGCGCAGGCCACGCCAGCCCAGCGCCGGATTGTCTTCCTGGTCGGCCTTGAAATAGGGCAGGGGCTTGTCGCCACCGGCGTCAAGGAGGCGAATGGTCACCGTTGCTCCGGCGGCGGCCTTGAGCATGCGGCTGAAGATACTGAACTGGTCCTCCTCGCTGGGCATGGCATTGCGGATCATGAACATGAATTCCGTGCGGTAAAGACCAATGTCGCGAATGCCATAGTGATGCATGCTGACGACTTCGCTGAGTAGCGTGATATTGCCCATGAGCCGCACGGACGCGCCGTCGGCCGTGGCCAGCACGCCTTCAGGCGGCACGGTGTCACTTATATTTTGCCGACTGTTGCGGTAGAGGCGGATGGGGCCGGCGAAACGCCGCAGCAGGGCTGTGGATGCCCGCAGATAGCAGGAGTCGCTGCCGCAGTCCATGATCACGCAGTCGCCCGAGCGTGCCTTCAACATGATGCCCGGCACGCCGACCAGCATGGGAATTTGCAGGGCCCTCGCCAGGATGGCGGTGTGCGACGTTGTGCCGCCTTCCTCGCAGATGATGCCGCAGATATGCTTCAGGGGAACGCTCACCAGCTGGCTGGTCAACAGCTCGCGGGCAACGAGGATGATCCGGCGCTGGTTTCCCGTCTTCGGGACATCCGCCGGAGGCGGCTCCTGGCTGCCGCGAAGATTATCCGCCGCGTTTTTCAGGCGGAGCATGACGTCCTTGATGTCGCTGATGCGTTCGCGCAAGTAGGGGTCTTCAATCTTCTGGTACTGGGCGTTGAAATCGCGGAGGGCCCGTCCCAGCGCATCGGTGAGGAGGAAGCCTTGGTCGAGATAGATGGTGATCTGCTGCTTGAGAGTCGGATCGTCCAGCAGCATGGTATGCATGGCGAAAATCGCCGAATCAGCTTCGGCGAGAATGTCATCGAACTGCTTGGCGGTGTTGGCGCTGTCCTCCCGGGCGACCCGCAACGCGTCGGCGAAGAGCTTCTTTTCGGCGGCGATGCCCTCCGGCGTCACGGAGTCGGGATGATTTTTCGGCTGAAGGATCTTTTCGACGCCGACGAGTTTTTGCACATAGCCGCAGGATACGCCCTTGGTGATGGCTCTGCCCTTGAGGAGGACGTCTTGTGTCGGTTCGACGCTGCTGGTTGCTGCTGAGCCGGCTGTTGCGACGCCGGTCTGGCCGGCGTCATGCAGTTTGTCAACCAGGAAGGCATTGAGAAGGAAGAATGCCAGCGGCGGTATAATGGTTTCGATGCTGTTGACGACCCGTTGCGGGAAAGGCCGGTCGGCGTGGCTGGCCAGCGCCAGAGAACCGATGGGACGACCGCCAACAATCAACGGCAGCAGCAACAGGCTGTGATAGCCATTGGCCAGATAATTAAAGACTCCAAGCAGCTCGGTGGGGAGATTCTTTTTGCGGTCATTGACCGAGCGGCTATTGCGGATGACGTCGTCACCGCTGCCCGGGCTGAGCTCCAAGGGCAGTTGCGCCGCCAGTTCGTCCGCGATGCCATGGGCGGCGTAGAGGACAATGCGGTCGTCCTGCGGGCGGATCACGAAAACGCCGCCGGCGCCGGCATCGGCGCTTTCGATCAGGCAATGAATGGCCTGCTGCAGCGCCTGCTGGATGTCGGGCGTCTGAGTGATGATTTCACTGATTTGGCGGATGATTTGCTGGTCGTTGTTCGGCATCGGAGCATGTTCCCGGAAGGAGGCGTAGTGCTACTTTGCGGTTCGCGTTGCGTGCCGTCCGCAGCCTGGCGGCGGGCAACTCACTGAATTCACAAAAGAGCGCAACTGGCGATTGTAAGCCGGATTCTGTACGATGCCTTGCGGCGCCGCGACGACCATTCATCTAAGCGACCGATACCCGGAACTCATCCTGCGCAGCAGGCCGGTACGGGCAGCACCTTTGTTCCCTATTTGGTCTTGCACCGGAAGGGGTTTACCATGCCCGTCGGATTACTCCGGACGGCGGTGGGCCCTTACTCCACCCTTTCACCCTTACCCTGCGAGGGGCGGTTTGCTTTCTGTGGCACTATCCTTCCCGCGGCATATCGTCCGCGGTATCCGGCTTTTCAACCGGACTTCCTGCCCTGTGGTGTCCGGACTTTCCTCCCCGTTGAGACGGAGCGGCCGTCCATCGCCAGTTGCACGCATAAAGTAACCCCGCATGAACCCATTTACCAGCAGAAAAAGCGGGCGAAGCAAACGGGGCCTAATCACTCGCTCATCAGAGGCTAGCTATTTGCTCATGATGTTCTCGCTGAAAAAACGTCGGGGAAGCATGCCTTCAGGATGCTGCCGGCGGGCATACTTGGCATGTGTCGTCGTCCATAGCATCCATGGCGTCGTAACCGGTCACCTATTGATAATTGGCCGGTCGCAGGGGACGCCTGAGACCGATGGACTCATTGGCGCGCGGCGCCGGGGTGAGGACTCAGGACTCATAAGGCATGTTCCCATGGATTGGACGCCCGGGACGCCCGGGACCACGGGGAATGACACATTGGACTCAGGAGACGGGTTGGCCGACGCCGGGGATTCCTGGTGGCGCCGCCGCAGGTCGCGCTTTTTTGGCGTTGAAAACCA
>JAAZKQ010000798.1 GCA_012799755.1 Lentisphaerota bacterium
CTTTCCTACACCAAGCAGCCTACTCTCAAAAAAAATCTGCGCCAATCTGCGTAATCTGCGGATAAAAAATGTCTGTTATCAACGGCTGGCCGTTTACGGCGAGATCGTGAAAATCACCTTGCGCATAATGACAAATATCGCTCTTGCATTAGATTCATGGATCATTTTGAAGCTACATCTTGACATTCAGGAGGCATGACGATGAGCGACGAAAACGGCCAAGCCCGGCAACTCCATGCCGGTCAGCGTTTTTATTGTCAGCACTGCAAGAGTGACTCCGTGGTGCAAGTCCTTCGTGACATCCAGGGTTTTCGGATACTATCTGAGAGGGCGGTTTGCGCTTTTTGCAAAACTGAAATTGCCGACGCGGTCCTCGTCAAGCCCAGGGAGCGAACAGATGGCACAAGCGAGGAAAAGTCTGCGGCCGGCGCCTCGGCTTTGAGTTCGCTCCTACAGCTGGACAATGAGGACAGCCCCGAGAAGACGTCATTATCCGACCTGCTTGCAGATACAAGCACCTCCACCGCTGATGCTTCCAGAGCATTTTGCCGTGACTGTTATTATTACCTTCATCATCCATTTTTGAGTCGCTGTTCCTTGCACGAGCGAACGGTCGAGCCTATGGATGATTGTCCCTCTTTTCGCGCAAAGACGAGAAAACGGAATAGTGCAGAAGATGGGTAAGCCATCGCCAATGTGCCGATGTTTAGAGCGTTATGCTTTTTGTGGTTCGCGCTTTTCGGTAACGCATGTCGTAGTTGGTCGGCCGCTCGGGAGCATCATTGTATCGTATGGCTATGCTTTGCAACATGAGTTTGATCGCAAGAAACAGACATTTTTCCGCTCTTGCGGTCGTGCTGGTTGTGGCCCTGCTGCTCAGTTCCTGCGTCATACCCGACCCCAGCCGTGAAGCGCCGCCCTTGCTGAGCTATCCCCCGGATTATACGCCGCAGGTTTTTGTCTTATACGAGCCCTATCCCCTGACGCAGGCATGGCTGGAAGGCGTGGTGCCGGTGCCCTCTTATCATGGGTGGACTGACGAACGCATGATGCGCGACCTGGACCGCATGCGCGAAATTGGCCTGCAAGGGCTGTTCCTATGCCTGCGTCTGGAAAGCCTCTCAGACCCCTTTATCATTGAGCGGATAAGCCGCTTCTATGACCTTATCCAGAGCAGATTTCCGGCCTTTCGCGTCGGTTTAGTCATGACACCTACGCAAAAAACGACCATCAGCAGGCAAAATGTCGTGTCATATATGCGCAAGCATGGCATACTTGATGCCGAATGCGTCTTTCGCCTTGGCGGTCGTCCATTTCTAGGCTTTGCCGAGGACATTACGCTGACGGATCGCCCCATCAGCGATGTCAGCATACGCCAATGGGGAAATGAATGGCATGTGCGTCCCCGCAATGGTGACTACGACCAAGTTTCCGCCCATGAGTCATTTATCTGGGTCTGCGCCGGCTATAGCGGCACCCGGCGCTCAATACGAAGACAGGACATGGCGCAATGGCCGCAGCCGAGAGATAAGTACGGGGATTTCTTCCGCCTGGGACTGCGCCGCGCCTTCGCCGCCGGAGCGGCCATTGTTTGCATTGATTCCTGGAATGACTTCGTGGCCGGCAGTTTCATTGAACCGAACAGCTACGATCAGGATCTGATGCTCCGCGTGCTCCGAGAGGAATTGGTGGAAGTCGCACGCCAACGCAATAGGCCCTGAACAGAGCCAGCCGTTTCCGATACCGGGCGGCGCCAGGTGCGTTGTCAAGTAACAGTTGCGGGGACGTCTTGAAGTCATGCCGGCCCATGACAAAGGCGCCGGCGTATCACCATGAACTCTGCTCCGAATCCGGCTGGCGCCCCTTGTCCTGCCATCGGCGCCCCAAGGCCGCGCCGATGCAAGACAAACGCCCAACGACGCTCCATGCGCTCATTCCACAAAGGGACTGAGGGCGAAGGCGTTATGGTCTTCGGTGAGGACGGCGGCGCGAATTTCCGGTATCGTGCCGCCCTGCCTCCAGACGCTGATGGTGAATTCGTGAACTCCCGCCGCCAGTTTTCGTGGCTGGTTATGCTGTCCGCTATAGCTGTTGCGACCGATGAAGGCCCACAATGGTTGACCGCCATGACTGTAATAAAGCTGAGCGCGTTCTGTCTGGCCGTGGTAGCTTTCCTTCATGCTTGACGACGGCCGGGTGGCAAAGTTCGCGAAGAGATAATAGCTAGCATCATGCGGCACATTGAAACGCAGGACGTAGCTGCCGTCGTCCTGCGCCTTGACCTCAGCGCGAACGACGCCCTGGGCGCGGGCGCGGTCAGCAAGCGCACGGTGGGCGCTGGCATCAACATAGACCGACACCGGCCGTGACAGCCCATTGGCCGTACGCACCAGGAATGACCCGCTGTTTAGCTTGGCGTGGGGTATTTTCGCCTCATCAATGCGCACGCTCAGCGCCAGCGGCCTATCGTAGGTAACAACACCGCTGACGGGTTCAATGTGCAGAAAGTCCAGACTGTCATTTTTACGGATATGAAAAGACACCGCCTCGCCGGGTTCACTAAGTGACAGCATAACACGCTGCGGTGCAATTCCTTCCGGCGTCCAAGCGAACTGCAAGCGTTGCGTGTCCGTCTGCAAGGCCAACGGGCGGTACGGCAGTACCTCAATGCCGCCGGGCTGATAGGCGCCCATATTGGGTGCTTGCTGCGGCATGACATTGGGCAGCGCGCAGCCGGCTTGCCAGCCGGGGCTGTTCTCACGCAAGCGGTAATCGGCTCGGTCTTCAGCGACGAATTGCGCCGGCGCGGCCACGCTGTTCTTTTCCTGCCCGAATTGTTCACGCAGGCGCTTGGCGGTGGCCTCATTGTCGCCTGGGCGGCCAATGAGGCTGAAATCGAAATCGCTGCGAAATTGCGTAAACAGCGCAGGGCTCATGGCGCCGCCGGTGGAAGCGATAACGTTATTGCGGGCGTAGCCCTTCAAGGGGCCGTTGATCATGTCCTTGTCATCACTGCTGCCGCCGTAGCTGCTAAAGCCGCCGCCCGGTCCCGCAATGGTATTGTTGAAGAAAAAGATAGTGCCCTTGCCGGCATCCCTGAAGACATTTTTGACTGATGCGCCCGCAATGCCGTACACATCGCCCATATCGCAGATCAGGTTCTGGTACAGGTAACTCGGGCCGATCAGGCATGGCGCCGTGCTGACGCCGCAGAGCAGCCCTTCCGACTTGTTGTAGAAAAAGCGGGCGTTGCTCTGGCCGCCATCAAGCTCAATGCCGTCGTCATTCCCGAAAGCGAGGTAATTGCCGCAGACCTCGGCGTCCTGGTAGATGCTGCCGCTGCGGCTGCCATTGCCGTAGCCCTCAATGACGTCATTCCAACGGTGCGCATCGCAGCCGACAAAGTCGTTGTAGCGAATGGCCACAGAAGTGGACTCGCCGACAAACACCGCGTTCGGACCGGCCGGATGGGAATGGAACCAGCTGTTGGAGGTGCCGCGGGGATCATGGATGTAGTTACCCTCAAGAAGGACATGATTCGAGCCCATGATGCGGATACCGGCGTCGTTGTTGAGCGCACGATCATTCTCATAATAGCACCCTTTGATGTCCGGTCGTTGCACACCGATGCGCGCGAAACCGGCGATATCGCAATTGCGGATTTGAATCCAATCTGAGCCGATGATGTTGATGCCGTTGATCCTGGCGCCGATGATGGTGAGTCCCTCAAGAATGACATAGCGGGCGCCGTTGATGGTGATGGCGTTGTTGCTGTCCATATCGCCCCGGAGGATAAAGCCGGGTTTGGCGACATAGCGGATATAGCCATCGGGACTGCCTTCGTCGCTGATCTCCAGACGACCGGAGTAATTGTCCGGCCCGAGTTCAATGGTTTTGGCAATGGGCACGGCAGGAGTGAGGGTTTGCAAGCGGCCCTCCACCTTGTCTTCCTTGCCCTTGTCAGTGAAGGATACGCGCACGTCGTAGACGGTGTTTTCCTGGAGTTTGAGAATGCTTGATGCCGCCCGCTTTTCTTTCCAGATATACACCATGGGCAATGCCTCAAGCCACTGCTCGCTGCCTTGGACGCGATATTGGACGCTGCTGCTGAAATCTTCGGGATTGTCCGCCTGCAAGTGATTGAGATAAAGACTGGCGACCTGATAGCCGGGAATGATCGCAAAGCGCGGCTGCTCCGCCGCCTGCGGCGGGGTGAATTTTCTGAGGGTCATGGCACTGATCTTCGCCGTGGCGCCGAAGTAATCCTTGCCGGTTGGTGTGCGGATCAGCAGCTGGACGCGGTCGGCCTCGCCAGGAGTGAAATCCACTTGGATATCCTCACTGCGCCGCCAGCCACTTTTGGAACTTTTGCGTGAGATTTCCTTCCCATCCTTGTAACGTTTCACCTGCAAGTACACCAGGCCGCTGCGGCTGGCCTCGACATGTGCCAGAAAGCTGTATTCCACAGCTGGGTCCAAGCCGGTGACGATTCGCTCAAGACTGGAGTCCC
>JAAZKQ010000799.1 GCA_012799755.1 Lentisphaerota bacterium
ACAGCACGATTGGCGTATGGGTGCGCTTGGGGGTTCGTATGCGGGATGATGTGCCGCTGCGGGTTGCAAACCCGCAGCACGGTTGACGTATGGGTGTGCTTGGGGGGCGTATGCGGGGTGATGTGCCGCTGCGGGCTGCAAGCCCGCAGCACGGTCGGCGTATGGGTGTGCTTGGGGGGTCGTATGCGGGGTGATGTTCCGCTGCGGGCTGCAAGCCCACAGCACGGTTGGGGCGGGATGGGGTAGCCGGGCTGCGGGCTGACGTGGTTGGTTGAAAGCGGGTGCGGGGGCTTGTCGTTAGCAAAAAAACAGGCAACATGGTTTTCTTTATTTGACACTGCGGCTTTGTTTGATAACATAAGCCCGGTGTAGGAATGGCGTGTTGCCAGGGCCTACTGAGGCCGTCGGTATTTGATACATTTGCCGGCCTGCGACTGGACAAAGTTGAACATTCGTGTATATAGTACTACAAACGCTCAGTTGATAGGACAAAACTTTTTTTCTGTGCGGGGGATGTGGAACCAGAGTCTGCGGGGATAGTCAGAGGATACGGAAAGGACATGATGACGAAAGCACCGGTGGGGCCTGCGGGCGCCGCCGTCGTGGCTATACCGCAAAGGAGTAAGCATGAGTAATGGTAATGACAGCCGAGTTTACAGCAATCGCCATCTCTGGGCATTGCCCAACACCAAGAAGAAGACGGCCACTGTTGGCATTTCGGACTTTTTGGCGGAAGAGCTTGGCGAGATAGCCAGTATTGACATGCCACTGGTTGGCGATGAGTTGGATATGGAATCTTTCTGCCTGCATCTGCACTTGGCAGGTCGCATTCATCATTTGCGCTCGCCGTTGAGCGGTCGTGTGCTGGCAATCAATGAAGATGTGCAGGATAACAGCAGTCTTATTCACCTTGATCCCTACAAGCACTGGCTGTACAAGATGGAGTACGACGATACGGAGGAGCTTGATCTGCTGATGAGTTCCGCGCAATATGCCCGTTTCGTGGATCAGCTATGACGCTATTCAGTCCCGCTGAAAGCCGACTCTATGCCTTGGCCGGACGACTCAATGCAATGGCGTTGGCCATGGCACTGTCGCTTTTTGTTTTCAGCGGGCCGGTTTTTCACAGCCGTCCATGGCCCTTGTTGCGCTATGGGCAGGTTTTGCCGGTAGCACTACTGAGCCTGTGTCTATTGACGCCAATGCCGGCATCGCCGCCACTGATTGGTCTGCGCTTGCGGGCGTCCTGCCTGACGGTGCTTGGTTTGTCGCCCTTTCTGACTTGGTATTTGCGCAGTGATGGCCAGGTCTATTTTGCGTTCTGCACCCTGTTGCTGACGGGCGCGACGCTGTGGCTGCTGCTGGAGATCAGTTTGTGGCTGCGCCGATTGGCGACGGATGCAGGCAACGTGCTGCTCCGAAAGCTGGCGCAGAATAGCGTGTCCTTGGTCTTGTTTGGCGCAATCGTTCCCGTTTCTGCCATTCACCTGGCTTTTCTGCTGTTGCTGAGTGGCGTTGACAATGGCTGGTCGGCGCTGGATTTGCACATCGTCTGGGCGAGCGGGCCGGCGCATATCGGTCTGCTCCTGCGAGTGCTCTTTTTCTGGATAGCGTTTCATGTCGGTGCGCTATGTCTTTTTGCCGGTCTCTACGGTCAGCGACAGGTCCACCGGCGTTTGTTTGACAAGCAGGAACAGGATCATAAGGAACTGGACGAATGAGTACGACGCTGATGGTTGCTTTGGATGTGGATAACCTGGCGGAAGCTTTGGCGATGGTTGAGCGCTTGGGTGATGAGGTTGGCTGGTACAAGGTCGGCAAGCAGCTTTTCACGCGTTTAGGGCCTGCCGTGGTGCAGGGCCTCAAGGAGCGCGGCAAAAAGGTGTTTTTGGATATGAAGTATCACGACATTCCCAACACCGTCGGCCAGGCGGTGCGTTCGGCGGCGGCTATTGGCGCGGACCTCTGCAATGTTCATGCGTCCGGCGGGCCGGCCATGCTGAAAGCCGCTGCGGAGGCGGGGCGGGAAACGGGCCTGACCGTGGTGGCGGTGACGGTGCTGACCAGCATGGACGCCACCGAGCTGTCCGCAGTGGGCATTAACGTGGCGCCCGCTGAGCAGGTGCTGCGCCTGGCGAAATTGACACGCGATTGCGGGCTGCCCGGCGTGGTCTGCTCCGCGCAGGAAATCGGGTTGATCCGTGAAGCCTGCGGCAAGGACTTTTTACTGGTGGTGCCGGGTATTCGGCCAGCCGGCGCCAGCAAGGGCGACCAGAAGCGGGTGATGACGCCCAGCGAGGCGGCACAAGCCGGCGCGCAGTATATCGTCGTGGGCCGGCCCATCCTGGCCGCCACCGATCCCATCGCCGCCGCCCGCGCTATCAATGCCGAATTGCGCGGCTGAGCAGGAAAAAGCGTCGTTAGGGTTGTGCGAGGGGGCGGAAAGGGTCGAGACCCTCTCCGCCTCCTCGCGTTCCCCCACCTATCCCTTTTCGGCTCAGCGTCAGTTATTGAAGGTAAGCGGTCACCGATTGATACCGGTCATGCCGGTGGTCATTTTCCGCTGTAGTGCCTTTACAAGGCACTGCCTCATGGGGAGCTCGCCACCCCAGCCTGAAGGCTGGGGTTAAGCATGGTTAAGCGCCTACGGCGCAACATGGACATTATGGACACGTTGGACGACAACGCCTGCCCGCCCGCCGTCCATACTGTCCATATTGTCCATAGCAGCTGACAGAAACAACGGTTA
>JAAZKQ010000800.1 GCA_012799755.1 Lentisphaerota bacterium
CTTTGGCCCAACAGCCGCGCTGACGCCGCCGATGGTGCCGCCAGACCCCACAACGCAGAGATGGCCGCAAGGCCGTCCGCAAGCGCCGACGCTTCCGACCAGAGGCCATCCACACGCTGACGGCCGACGATGTACCCGACGCCGCGCTGCGCCGCAGGCACCAGCACCGCCACACAGCGCCCGCACAGGCAAAACAACGTCAAGATGATGAGTAGGCGGTGAAAGCGCATCGGCGATCTCCTGGTTGCATTGCATTAAATGCATTCAGTTAAAACGCAATAAAGGTAGATCAGGCCAAGCGCAAAATCAACTGACAAATAGCTGAGTAACAATAAATTGTGAATATGTATGATTTTGTATGATTGCACCCGGCGGAGCGGGCAGCTCGAACGAGCGGATCAGGCGGATCTGGCGGTTCTGGCGGATCAGCAGACGGATCAGGCGGATCGGACGGATCAGACGGATCCGGCTACTTGATCAGGCAAATCAGGCGAATCAGGGCGCGACAACGCCCCAATCTGCGTTAATCTGCGTAATCTGCGGATAAAAAAGCTTCGCGCCTTCGCGTGAGAAAAGCGCCCGGCCCGGCGGCGTGATCCGTTGGAACAGACGAAGCGGGGTCACTCTTCGGCGACTTTAAAGAGACCGGCTTCGCGGAAGCTGAAGTAGTCCGCGCGGTCGCTTCGTGGCAGACCGCTGATAATGATGTGGTCAATAATGCGAATGCCGATGATGTCGCCGGACTGCACCAGCATCTTGGTGACGGCGATGTCTTCCGGCGATGGCGAGGGATCGCCGCTGGGATGATTATGGCAAATGATGATGGCTGAGCATGCCTCGCGAATGGCGCTGCGGAAAACTTCGCGTGCATGGACCAGACTGCGGTCCACCAGGCCCGTGGTAATCATTTCATTGCGGATAACCCGCAATCGCTTGTCCAGCAGCAGGATGTGGAATTCCTCCTTGACAGCGCCGCGAAAAAGACCGCGCATGAAATCAACGACGAGTTCCGGATTGTTGGCGTAGGGCTGTGGGGTCATGCGTTGCTTGGCAAGGCGTTTGGCCAAAGCGAAGGCCGCGCAGAGTTCCAGCGCCTTGGTCTCGCCCATGCCCGGCACACAACAAAGCTCCTTGACCGATGCCATGCTTAACCTCAACAGGCTGCCTTTGAAAACTTTCAGCAACTCCATTGACATTTGTAGCACAGGTTTGCCCTTGGTGCCGGTGCGCAGCAGCACCGCCATGAGCTCAGCGTCTGTCAAGGCTTCAGGCCCCAGGCGTTTCAGACGCTCGCGCGGCAAATCCAGAGACAACGGTTGTTCAGAAGATTCGGCCATGGTGTACCATTTTGTTTGTGATTGACAAGGGGATGAAAAAAAATCGCCAGATAAGAAATACCGAAACAAGGCGCTTGCATGGTAAAGACTAAGAAAACGAGCTGCTTAACGTGAAATATTATTATTTTTAAGTACTTGGTAATCAACTAATTACAAGATAAACCAACAAGAGTTTTTTACCAGAAAACCTTGCTTTTTCTTTCATCCGCAGGTTGCACGGCTTGACGCCGATCTCGTAACCGGTCACAGCCATCGGTCACCCATTGATACCGGTCGTGCCGGTAGTCTTTTTCCGCTGTTGTGCCTTTACAAGGCACTGCCTCGTGGGGAGCTCGCCACCCCAGCCTGAAGGCTGGGGTTAAGCATGGTTAAGCGCCTACGGCGCAGCATGGACATTATGGACACGATGGACGACAACACCTGCTCGCTCGCCGTCCATACTGTCCATACTGTCCATATTGTCCATAGTAGCTTGCGGGAACAACAATTATCAACGAGTGACCGCTTACTTAAAGACCGATCATTGCCATCATTCATCATAGCCAAGTCGTCGTATTATGCTATATTGAAAAGTTTTGTTTTCCACCCTGCGAAGCGTAATTGCATCACTTCGCGCACTACTCAGAGGAGGCATCCGGCGCAATGGACATTGACAAGACGAAACCTTATCCGCTGATCAACAGCCTAGAGTGCAAATCCTGCGGGCGTTGTGTGGACGCCTGTCCAAAGAAAGTCCTAGCCATCGGCACAGAGATGAATCCGCGCGGTTATCACGCGGCGGTGTATCTGGGCAGCGGCTGCATTGGTTGCGCGGCCTGCTTTTACACCTGTCCGGAGCCGCACGCGATTGAGGTGCATATCCCGGCCAAGGGCTGAGCTCGGCCCGCTTCTCAGCAGAGTCTGCACTGTACTGTTGTAACATTCATCAGCAAGGAATATCATGGCAACAAAACTTATCAAAGGCAATACCGCGGTCGTCATCGGCGCGTTGTACGCAGGCTCCGATTGCTTCTTCGGTTATCCCATCACCCCGGCCAGCGAAGTGCTCCACGAGGCATCGCGCTACTATCCCGAACTGGGGCGGAAATTTGTGCAAGCCGAGTCCGAAGAGGCGTCAATCAACATGTGTTACGGCGCGGCGGCAGCCGGCCATCGCGTCTTCACGGCGTCCTCCGGCCCGGGCATCAGTCTGATGCAGGAGGGCATCTCCTATCTGGCCGGCGCCGAGTTGCCGACGGTGATTGTAGACATTATGCGGGCCGGCCCGGGTCTGGGCAACATCGGTCCTGAACAGTCCGACTACAACCAGGTGGTCAAGGGCGGCGGTCACGGCAACTACAAGTGCATCGTGCTGGCTCCGAATAGCGTGCAGGAGATGTGCGATATGACCATGCTGGGTTTTGAACTGGCCGAAAAATGGCGCACGCCGGTGTACGTCCTCGCCGATGGCGTACTCGGGCAGATGATCGAACCCTTCACTTTCCCGGAGAAGGCAATCACGCCGAAGATTGACAACAGCTGGGCCGTCAACGGCACGGCTGAAACGCGCAAGAACCTCATCACCAGCATTTTCCTGGACTTTGCGCAACTGGAGGAATTCAATAACCGTCTCCAAGTCAAATATGCTCGCATTGAGGCCGAAGAAGTCCGTTGCGAGGAACAACAGACCGAGGACGCCGATATCATTCTGGTCGCCTACGGCATCAGCTCGCGCATCGCCAAAAGCGCCATGGACAATGCCCGCAAGGCCGGCCTGAAGGTCGGTCTCTTCCGTCCCACGACGCTCTTCCCCTTCCCCAAAGCCGCGTTGCAGCGGCTGGCGGCCAAGCCCGTGACCTTTGTCAGCGTGGAAATGAGCAATGGCCAACTGCTTGACGACATTCGTCTGGCCATCTCCTGCCGGCGTCCGGTCGAGCTGGTCAACCGCCTCGGCGGCAATCTCATCACCCTTGATCAGGTGATGGACAAAATCAATCACATCGCCGGCAAATAAGGGGGTAATCATCATGAGCGAAAAAGTTATTTGCACCCAAGGCATCTATCCGGAATTTCCCCGCAAGGGCCCGAGCGCGGCGCCGGCGGCAACGCATTACTGCCCGGGCTGCGGCCACGGCGTTCTGCACAAACTCATTGGCGAGGCGCTGGCCGAGCTCGGCCTGCAAGACCAAACCGTTACGATCAGCCCGGTCGGCTGCGCGGTCTTCGCGTACTACTATTTTGACACCGGCAACATCCAGGTCGCACACGGTCGGGCGCCGGCCGTAGCCACCGGCGTGTCCCGCGCCACGGACAAGGTTGTGATCTCCTACCAGGGCGACGGCGATTTGGCGTCCATCGGCCTGAACGAGACCCTGCAGGCCGCGAACCGCGGCGAAAAAATCGCCGTGTTCTTCGTGAACAACACGGTGTACGGCATGACGGGCGGCCAGATGGCGCCGACCACGCTGATCGGCGAAAAGACCATCACCTGCATCAACGGTCGCGACCCTTTGACCCAAGGCTACCCGCTGCACCTGTGTGAGCTGATCAACAGCCTGAAGGCGCCCGTGTTCGTGGAGCGCGTCGCCGTGTCGGATATCAAGAACATTCGCAACGCCCGCCGGGCTGTGCGCAAAGCGCTGGAAATTCAGCGTGACGGCAAGGGCTACGCCTTCGTCGAAGTGCTCTCGCCCTGCCCCACCAACCTCGGCACCAACTCGGTCAAGAACAACGACTTCATCAACAACGAGATGGCCAAGGAATTCCCCATCCAGAATTTCCGCGACCGCAGCGCCACGGCAGAGCGCGTCGTCCGCAGCGAGAGCGATTTCAGCAAAGAGAAGCTTGATGCGCTCTTTGAACTGGCGGACATTCCGGAGACCATCGCTCACGACGCCGCTAATTTCGAGGAAGCCCAGGTGAAGATTGCCGGCTTCGGCGGCCAAGGCGTCCTGAGCCTCGGCATCATGCTGACGCAGGCCGCGCAGGCCGCGGGCATGAAAGTGTCCTGGTATCCGTCCTACGGGCCGGAGCAGCGCGGCGGCACCTCGAACTGCTCGGTCATCGTGTCATCCAAGCCCATCGGCTCGCCCGTGGTGTATAAGCCTGACCTGCTGGTCGCCATGAATCGGCCCTCGCTGGAGCGCTTCAAGAACGACGTCAAGCCCGGCGGCGTCATCATGTACGACGCCAATATGGGCGAGGTGGAATTGCCGGCCGGCGTCAAAGGCGTCGCCGTGCCCGCCCAGGCACTGGCCGAAGAAGCCGGGTCGAACAGGGCCGCCAACACCATCATGTTTGGCGTCATGCTTGAGCTGGGCATCACGCGGCTGCCCGAGGCGGCTTTTGCCCGCGCCCTTGAAGCCAACTTCGCCAAGAAGCCCAAGCTCATCCCGCTGAACCTCAAGATCCTTGACTTCGCCCGGGAGTGGGTCCGCAAAAACGTCAAATAATCCCGCCGCCCATGGCCTTGCCAAGCTGATTGCTTAGCCGACGCCAAAGGCAAGTAAGCGGTCACTCATTGATAAAGTGGACATTGTGGACATTGTGGACAAGCACTGTTTCCTGTCCATTCTGCGGCACCATCCATGCTTGTTTCCCGGCTGTGTTGCGGGCTTGCAGCCCGCAGCGGCACATGACCCCGCAAACGAAAAAC
>JAAZKQ010000801.1 GCA_012799755.1 Lentisphaerota bacterium
AACCGCGATCCGGAAAGTCTCCCTTATTAAATTCTGCTTTTGGTCCTATTTCGACCGAAGCTATACACCATCCTTATCAATCACTCCTTGATACCTGCTGGTTCTATCTCAATTGAAGCGCTACAGTTGTTTTCATCGCATCCATCTCCGAAAAAACCAATAAGCACCAGCATAATATGAGTATATCATCCAATGGAGCTGATCATGACCAACGCTTTCTTTCCCGCTCTCCGACGGTGCAGCCTTGTCGCTATCCTTTCCCTGCTTGCTGTGGTCGCATCAGGCCAATCAGACCCAGCCGGCCTGGCAGCCGTCCTCGTCCCCGGAATGACTGAGCTGCCGAAACCGACCTTGGTGATGATTGATGGCCGTGAGCACGAGACATTTACCCGGCGACCGACCTTTGTTCCCGGCATGGACATCATCAACATCCACCTCTCCCACCTCGGCGGCGACAACTTCCTCTGGCGCATTGATTTCTTGGAGAAGCCGGCCTTTGCCGAGGGCGTCTTCAATTTCTATCTCGACCTTGACCTCGACGCCGCCACCGGCATCCAAGCCGGCGAGCCGGAAACGAAAAACGCGCCGCCACCACCCTTGGCCGGCGCTGACCTGTCAGTGACCTTTTCACAGAACAAGTGCACCCTGCATACCTGGACAGCTGCGGGCGCCATCAGCGAAAGCCGGGAAATTCCATTTTACATTCGCAACCGTGAGCTTTACTTCCGCACCGAACTCAATCTGCCGACTAAGCGTGGACGCGTGTCACTGGCAATTGCCGCCAACACCCATTCCATCGTCACGCCGGAAAAGCCCAACCCAGTCATGCGGGACACGACCCGCCGGCTCGTGATACACCGTTTTGAACTGAAATCCGAAGAGACAATACCGGACAACCTGGACAGCGACGGCGACGGCATTCCGGACGGCATTGAGGAAATTTTTGGCACTCGTCCGGATCGCCCGGAATCATTCACCACCCTGGTGACGTCGCCGCTGCAGTCAGCGAAACAACGCGCCGAGCCGACCTATGTCGCCGGCATGGACATGACCGAAATCGCCGTCGCTCACGTTGCCGAAGACCGCTTCATCTTCCGCAGCACCTTCGCCGCGCCACCGCCATTGGCCGACATGGTTCATATCCTCTATCTGGACGTTGACAATTCCAAGGCCACGGGCCGCGACATGGGCGCCAATCACCCCGGCACGGGAACTGACGTCATGCTCTATATGGTCAGCGGCAAAGCCTCCATGCAACTGCATGGGGACATGCAAAAACAATATCCCAGCCGCGAAATCCGACATGCCCTGGTCGGCGACCAGCTGTACTTCTGTGCCGACCTGCCGATTGAGATCAGGCCGGACGGCGCTGCCTTCGGTCTGTTTGCCATCGCCCATACTGCCGGCACCCCCAAGCCGCCGATGTACGACAATGTCAGACGCGTGGACTGCACCGGCATCCCCCTTGCCCCCGGCCCCAAACTGCCTTTCGACGGTTGGAAAGGCGCAGCTGCGATGCACCGCGCCTACGGTCTCGGCCTGATCCGCCCCCTGCTCTCCCGGCCAGACTGCGTCGTCATCCCCTACGATAAGCTCGAATTGGCCGGCTTTGATATAGACTATTACACCAGCCGGCAGTACGGCCACCTTAAAGCCCAGCGCCCGCGCGCCGCGGCTGGACATAGCGCCCCAAAAGGATGCTTCCATGTCGGCTTCATGATCTTTGACAGCAAGGACGGCTCTGATATCGGCCTGCGCATTGACGACCGCGATATCGCCCGAGTCCGCATCAATACCGGCAACCAAAACTACTGGATATACTGGCTGCCCGAAGCCCGCGATTTCACTGGCGACGAATACGTCGAATTGGTCGCCCTTGACGAGAAGGCGCCTCACCCGATTTGCAGCCTCTTCTTCTCCCCTGTGGCCCCGCCGCAACGCGAGCAGTCCACCGCAGTGGAGCATCTGACCATCTACATCCCGCCGGCCACGGTCGGTGAAGCCCTGGTTTCCTGGACTTCCGAGCATCCGGTTCCAGCCCGCCTGGAGTATGGCATCGGCAATTTCGAGCAGGTCTTTGCCGAACCACGCCCCATGCTGGTGCACAAGGCCCACTTGACCGGCCTGGACCCGCAGCAGACCTACCAAGCCCGAGCCGTCGG
>JAAZKQ010000802.1 GCA_012799755.1 Lentisphaerota bacterium
AATCGTGACAAGACAGCTGAAATCATCCAGAAGCACAAAATGCCATTACTTGGCGTTTTTTGGGCTTGTCAGAGGCGTTTTTTTGGCTATTTTTCACGCAGTCCTTTAAATACCAGCCCACCCACCCTAGGGGGCCTCCCACCCTAATAAGGTCGCGCGCGCGAGGGACAGACTGCCGAGGAACAGACTGCGCTCAGGTCGGGGGCCGCATCGTATTGATGGGGCCTATGCAACCCGCCGTGCGGTTAGCCGACTATATGTGCCGTGGGTTTCCGGCAAATTGTCCCGGCGCTGCGCCGGGGTTGTATACTGGCCGGTTACAATTATTTACGCGTCAGGGCCGTTATAGCCATGCAGAGCCCGCTCCGGGGGCTAAAGTATGACGTTTTTGTTTATTCTTGGCATTCTTGCGTAGCATGCCGTCGAAACGGCCAAATGACCTAAAGGAGGAGCAGATGAAGTCCCTTTTGCGTTCATGTCTCGCCATTGTCGCCATGAGTACGATGATGTTTTTTGCCAAGGCGCAGGAGCTGGCGCCGTTGCGCATCAACAATGCGGATTTTGAGCTCGGCCAAGTCGGCGCCCGGCCCGACAACTGGAACTGGTGGCATCGCGAGAATGTCGGCTCAGCGACCCTGGTGGAAGACGCGCATAGTGGTCGTTTCGCGGTGCGCATTGTCGCCGCCGGTGAGAAGGACTGGGCCTTTTCCGGCGGTCCGCGCAATGACGTCGTCCCCGGCACGGACTATGCCATCAAGGTATGGTACAAGGGCGAGAAGCCCGGCAACATGAGCGTGCAGGCAGTTGGCCACAAGGATGGGCAGTTCGTGACTTGGTCGGTCGGCGAAACCCGCGGCGCCAGGCCCCGCACTGACTGGGGCGAGGCTACAGGCTACTTCACAGTGCCGGAGGGCATCAACCAAATCATCATGCGCGTCGTCGGTGGTGGGGACACGGACGTCATTATTGACGACATCCGCGTCGTTCCCGAAAAGGCCCCGGTTATTCCTCCCAGTCCGAAGGTCGAGGGCTTTGCCAAGACGCGCGTCGGCGAGAGCTTCGCCCGTTGCGCGGTGGGCCAGATGGTTGATGGCGCCATGTATCTCAGCTGGCGTTTGCTGGCTGACGATGCGCCGGACTGCGCCTTTGATGTTTTCCGCATTGTTGACGGCAAGAGCAGCAAGCTCAATGCCGCGCCGATACGTCAGACCTGCGATTGGTTGGACGAGGCGCCCGTTGCCGGCGCCGGCTATGCCGTCGCCGTCAGCGGCAGCCAGGCCGCGCCGTCACCGGTGGCTATTCTGCCCCTCGACGAAGCCAGCAACCTGAACTGCCAGATTTTCAAGCTCAGTGATCCCGAAGCCAGCGCCTTCAAAGTCGGTATCGGCGACCTTGATGGCGACGGCGTTTACGACTATGTGGTGATGCATCCCGGCAGCATGGTTGATCCCTGGCACGTCTACTGGAAGAAGTCGGCCAAGACCTTCAAGCTGGATGCGTTTTTGAGCGACGGCACGCTCTTGTGGACCTTTGATCGCGGCTGGTCCATTGAGCAGGGCATCTGGTACGCGCCGTACATCGTCGGCGATCTTACCGGCGACGGTCGAGCCGAAGTGGCGCTGAAAGCCGCCGGCGAAGGCGACTATCGTGACGAAGAAGGCAAGGTCACCACCGGTGAGGAGTGGTTGATGGTCCTCGACGGCATGACCGGCAAGGAAATCGCCCGTGCGCCCTGGCCCAGCCGTGACGACTTCAACACCTACAACTACGCGTCACGCAACCAGATCGTCATTGCCTATCTTGACGGCAAGACGCCCTGTGTGGTGGCCCTGCGCGGCACCTATACTCGCATGACCGCCGAGGCCTGGCAGCTCAAGGACGGCAAGCTCGAAGCCCTCTGGCGCTACGACAACAATGATCGCCCCCGCAAATACCGCGGCCAGGGTGCGCATACCGCCCACGCTGTGGATATTGATGGTGATGGCCGCGATGAAATCATCCTCGGCAGTGTCGTTCTCGATGACAATGGCGATCCGCTCTGGACTACCGGCAAGGGGCATCCCGACGCCATATACTACGGCGATATCATCCCGCAGCGCCCCGGCCTGGAAATCGCTTACATCATCGAAACCCGCCAGCGCGTGGATGGCGGCATCAACGTCGTTGATGCCCGTACGGGCGAATTCATCTGGAAGCTCCAGGAGCCCACTGCGCACGTACACGGCAGCGGCGTCTGTGCGGACCTTGACCCCATTCACCCCGGCGTCGAAGTCGGCGGCAGCGACGCTGATGGTCACAAGCTCACGGACAAGCGCTGGCTCTTCAGCGCCGATGGCCAGACGTTGCTGAAGAAGGGCACCGAGATGCCCTATGGTTTTGGCGTCAGCACAGCCTATTGGGACGGCGATCTCCAGAAAGAAATCGTCCGCGGCAAGATCCTCAAGCATGACGGCGGCGAGGTGGGGTCGCGGGTCGCCGGCAGATTCATTACGGCCGCCGACGTCCTCGGCGATTGGCGCGAAGAAATCTTCACAAGCCAAAACGGCGAGTTCCGCATTTACAGCACGGACATTCCGGCGATGGACCGGCGGGTCTGCCTGATGCAGGACATCAACTACCGCATGCGCGTCGGCAGCAATGCCATGGGCTACACCAGCGGCGTGCTGCTGAGCAAGCTGCCGTCGGCGCACAGCCCGAACCTCAATCTGACGGTTCAGCGTCAGGTCAATCTTTGCAGCCTGCGCGTTGTCGTTACCGCGCCCATGCACGAGGGCCTTAGCGGTACTCTGCACATTGATCCCATTCCCGGGGTCAATCTGCCGACCGCGCCCATAGCAGTGAAACTGGACGCTTTTGGCTGTATGGTTGAGAACTATCCCTTGCAGATTGAAGGCGGCGTTCGCGCCAAGCTCACGGCACGGTTGGTGCTGGCTGACGGTCGAGTGCTTCGCGGCCAGAGCTTCCTGAACATCAACGATAGCAATGTCCTCAAGGATGCCTTCTTTGCCGAGGCCGAGGATTTTGTTGCCCAAAGTGGCGGCGACGTGCAGATTCGCGATGACAAGCGCGGTGTGCAGGGCAAGGCAATTTCGCACTGGGATGCCGAGGGGCACGCCCTGACTTGGA
>JAAZKQ010000803.1 GCA_012799755.1 Lentisphaerota bacterium
AGCCTAGGTTCCATTGCCTCTTTGGCGCCAGTCAGCTTCGCCGACTGGCGCCAAAGAGGCCGAGGAACACGAACATAAACGGCGTTTCCCCCAGGGCGACGCTCCGCCTTCAGCGTCGCTTTGCCCTGGGCTGTCATAGCTCGCGCTTTCAGCGCTCAAATGCCAGGGAGAAGATGTTTTGGCGGCAGGGTGGTCATAATGACCGCAGGAACAGAGTTATCAATGGGTGACCGGTTACTACGTTGTTGCAGCACACTTCGGGCCGACACGAGACAGCGACGAATTTCTCAGAGCAAGGGCTGGCTGGGCAGTGAACGCAGTTGATAATGGCATTGACAGAATCCGTGACTATCATGCGTTGCTTAGCGGTCGGCGTCTCGGCGTCATCAGCAATCCGTCGGGAGTTGACCGAAGCTTGGCGGCTTCCATTGATATTATCGCCAGGGATTACCGGCTGACGGCGCTGTTTGCGCCGGAACATGGCATCCGCGGCGATCATCAGGCTGGTCAGGCCGTTGCCGACGACGTTGACCCCGTGCTGCAGGTGCCGGTCTACAGCCTCCACGGCCAACGCAAGCGGATTGATCCCGCCCAGCTGTCGGCCATTGATCTTTTAGTCTACGATATACAAGACATCGGCGCGCGTTTTTACACCTATTTGTACACCTTAAGTTATGCGATGGAAGAGTGCGCACGGCAGGGGCTGCCGCTGTTGGTTCTGGACCGGATCAATCCCTTGGGCTGCACGGTGGTGGAAGGGCCGCTGCTTCGTGATCAGTACCAATCCTTTGTGGGCATGTATCCGATGCCTGCGCGCTATGCACTGACAGTGGGTGAATACGCGCGCTGGATCAACGCCGAGTTCGCTATCGGTTGCGAACTCCACGTCGCGCCCTGTAAAAACTACCGCCGCAACATGGGTTTTGCGGCCTGCGCCTTGCCCTGGGTGGCGCCGTCGCCTAATATTCCGACGCCCGACAGCGCTTTGCTTTACATCGGCACCTGCATTTTCGAGGGCAGCAATGTTTCCGAAGGTCGTGGCACGACCAAGCCTTTCGAGCAGGTCGGCGCACCCTATATTGACGCCCGCCGCTTGCAGGAACGGCTGGCGCGGCATGAGTTGCCCGGTGTCATCTGGCGGGCGACGCATTTCATTCCCACCAGCAGCAAGTACGCCGGCGAACTCTGCCACGGTGTCCAAGCCCATATCAGCGACAGTAGGACATTGCGGCCCTTCAGCGTCGGCATGTGGCTCCTCCACGAAATTCGCGAGCAGCATCCCGAATTCGCCTGGACGGCGCCGGCGCATGCCGACCGACTTTTTGGCGATGACGTGCTGCGTAGTGGGCGCGAGGACATTCCGGCGATTCTCGCCCGGGCCGAGCGCGAATGCGAGGACTTCCGCGAGCGTTCGCGGCCATATTGGCTCTACGGCGACTGACCATGCACGCCTAACTTTTTTCTTATCAACACAGGGACAATACAGCGGCGAAACGCCCTCGTCGCTGAGGTAAGCAAGAATAGCTCAGTATGATTATTGACGGCCCCCTTTCACCTGAGCGCCGGCAGCGCTCACAAAAATACTACAATCTGTTCAGCTTGCTGAACGGTTTTTCCTACATGTGCCTGGGGGATACGGTCATCATCCTGCTGGCACTCAATCTGAACTGCCCGGATTACGTGGTCTCCACACTTGGGGCGATGCTTTACGCCAGCTACCTGGTGTTGCCCATCGGCAAAGTCGTCGCCGCTCGGGTCGGTGCGGTGCGTTGTCAGAGCATCTTTTGGATTTTGCGCAACTGCGCGGCGTTGATTGTGGCCGCGTCGGTGCCGGTGACTCATCTGGGCTATCCTGATTTGGCGATATCGCTCTTGCTGGGCGGCGCCTTTCTCTTTTACGGCTTCCGGGCGGCCGGCACCGTGATGATCCAACCCTTGATTGGGGACATCACGTCGGAAGCGGAACGGCCGCTGTTCATCGGCAGCAACGCGATGTTCTTCAATATCGCGTGCTTTTTGGCCTTGCTCGGCATCATTGCACTGCTGCATATTCACGAGGACGGCTGGACTCTGATGGGCGTGGTGGTTGTGGGATCGGCCTTTGGCCTGACTTCCACACATTTCATTCGCAAGATAGACGAGACCTCGGCGCCTCGCGAATCCGCGCGGCGCCCTGTGTGGGGCGAGTTGCGCCTGTGCCTGGCCAATCCCGTGTTTATCCCGCAGATGCTGTCCGGCTTTGTGGTCAATATGGCGGTGATCATGACGGTGCCGACGACCATGCTGGCTTTGAAACGGGGCTATGGCGTGTCGGATCGCAACGCGCTGTTTTTCTCGCTGATTCATCTGACCAGTGCGGTCATCATGTCCCAGTTGGCCGGTAAAGTGTCAGCCCGTATCGGTCCCCGCAAAGTGCTGCTCTATTGCTACTGCGCGTTTTTGCTGACGGCTCTGCTGTGGGCTGTCAGTCCCTTGCAACTGCTGCCCGTTTTTATCTGGATGCCCTTCTTTCTTGTTGGTGGCGCATACGTATCTTCAAACAATGCCACTACACATTATTTTCTGCAGACGATACCGGAAAACAACCGCGTGGTCGCCTCCATTGCCATCAACGTGATACCGGGTGCCTTGGCCGGTTTTGTCGGCATGCTGCTCTCCGGCGCGCTGCTGAACTGGGTCAATGGGCAATTTGCCGATGTTGCGGCCATCCATCGCTACCGTGCATATTTCACCATCAGTGGCATCATCCTGCTGCCCGGCATCTTCTGCATCAAACGGCTGCCGCCGTTGCCCATCGAAAAAAGACGCCTGAAAGTCCGCTGGCAGGATTTGTTTTGAAGAGAGGGCGTTGTTCCGGTGGCGTGTGAGGGCGCGGTGAAGTGCCCGAAGCGCTTCTGCCGCTTTGCGGCTATCCGGCGCTGTTTGCGGGAGCATGTCACGCCGCGGCACAGCTGGGAAACAGGCGTCATCTTGGTAAAAGTGGACAAGACAGACAGCCGTGGACAACATCTGCCATCGTCCATAGCGTCCATACTGTCCATATTGTCCATAGCAGCTTGAGGGAACAGCAGTCATCAATGACTGACTGATTACAGCAAAAAAGCCTGCGGCAGGCAATAATAAGGCAAATTCGTGCGTAGTGGTTATATTCCTGTGTTCATGCGAATTGCGTCTGTGTTCACAGCAAGTTGTGCGTTATTACGAACCAGCATAGCTACAACAAGGTCACTTGCGCCGAATTGCGGCAGCGACCTGAGTCTGATATGGAGAGGTGGAGTCATGATGAATACATTGCGGCGATACGGAGTGGTGGTGGCTTGTTTGGCGGCGATGGCGGCCTGGGCTGCTCCGGCCTATTTGTCGCCTGTGGCACTTGTGCCTAGTCAAGACGGGAATACGCTGTATGTAGCCGAGGACAGCGGCAAGCAGATCGCCGTGGTTGATTGCCAGACGCGCAAGGTCACCAAGGTGTACAATCTATCCGGTCGGGTGCGGAGTCTGGCCTTGTCGGTGGATGGTGCGACTCTGGCTTGCGCCGTGGGCGGCGCGGATGGGCGCGTGGCTTTGTTGGCTTTGCCGGGCGGCAAGGTGCGCGAGGTCGCTGTCGGCCATACGCCGCAGTCATTGGTCTTTTCGCCTGATGGCAGTCGGGTTTATGTTTGCAACCGTTTCAGCAGCGACCTGTTCGTGATTGATGTTGCCAAGGCCAAGGCAATTCAACGGGTGCCCTGTGGTCGCGAACCCCACGCTTTGGCCCTGGCTGCCGATGGCAGCAAACTCTTCGCGTTGAATCACATGCCCATAGGCGCCGCCAATGGCGACTACAATGCCATACAAGTCGAAGTTTTTTCTCTGCCGGAACTCAAGGCCTTGCCTTCGATTCTCTTGCCCAATGGCGCCATAGTCGGCCGCGGCGCCTGCGCTTCGCCGGATGGCCGTTACGTCTATCTGACCCATGGTTTGGCGCGCTACCAGCTGCCGACGACGCAGCTTGAGCGTGGCTGGATGAACACCAATGCCGTGTCAGTCATTGATGTCAACGCCCACGCCGTGTTCAACACCTTCCTGCTGGATGACGTGGAGCTCGGCGCCGCCAATCCCTGGGGCATCAGCTGTTCGCCGGACGGCAAGAGCTTGGCGGTGGTCAGTGCCGGCAGCCAGGAACTCAGCGTGATTGACCGCGAGGCCCTGCATGAGCGCTTGGAACGTGCTGCGCGCAATGAAAAGGTGACCAGCGTGACCGCCGAGGCCGCCATGGTTCCCAACGATTTGAGTTTTCTGGTGGACATTCGTCAGCGTTACGCACTGCCGGGCAAGGGCCCGCGGGCCGTCGCCGTGGTCCAGGGGCGTTTCTGGGTGACGGAGTATTTCAGTGACTGTCTGGCCGTCGTTGATCCGGCGGCGCCGGCGCCGGAACGAGTGCAGTCCATCCCCCTCGGCCCGGCGTTGCCGATGACTGCCGAACGCCGGGGCGAAATGCTTTTCAACTCGGGCGATATCTGCTTCCAGCAATGGCAGTCCTGTGGCAGCTGCCACCCGGATGGTCGTACGGACGGCATCAACTGGGATTTGCTTAATGACGGCATGGGCAACCCCAAGCAAAGCAAGAGCCTGCTGTATTCCCATGTGACGCCGCCGACCATGATCAGCGGCATCCGCAAGAATGCCGAGGCCTGCGTGGCCGCCGGCATTCGCTACATCCAGTTTGCCATCCGGCCGCCTGAAGACGCTGAGGCCATTGACGCCTATTGTCGGGCCATGAAGCACGAGCCCAGCCCCTTCCTGGAAAAGGGCAAACTCAGCCGGGCCGCCCGCCGCGGCGAAAAAGTCTTTGTCCATGCCGGTTGCGCGGAGTGTCATCCCAAGGATCGGCTCTTCACTGACTGTCGGCAGTACGACCTCGGCATGCAGGACGAGATGGACAAGGGCAAGGCCTGGGATACGCCTACCCTGATAGAGGTCTGGCGGACCGCTCCCTATCTCTTCGATGGCCGCGCAAAGACGATCCGCGAGCTTTTGACCATACATAATCCCGGCGATGTTCATGGCCGGACCTCTAAGCTCAGCGAGCAGGAACTGGCCGATCTCGAGGCCTACATCCTTTCTCTCTGAGCTCGCCCAACTGCATCCGGGACAAGCGTGTCATGATCATCGCCATCAAGCTGCTGCTGATACTTTGTCTGTTTTTCTTGGCCGGTGCTATCCCACGGCCGTCGGTGGATGTTCTGGGGGTCTTCCATACGCCGGTATTTTTCGTCCTGTTGGCACTCTTGGCGCTGCTTTGTTTTGTCTGGAGTGCTCGCTGCCTCCGTCGTCGTTGGAGCAGTCGTACGCTTTTTTTTCTGGCGGCACACCTCGGGATGGTATTCTTGCTCGTTGGTGCGGCGCTGGGCTATTTTCGCGGCGAGCGCACGCAATTTGCCGCCATGATCGGCGCCGCGCCGGAAAATGTCCTGCCGGGGCCTGACAACCAGAGTATCGCGCTGCCCTTTTCGCTGGCCGTCAGCTCGTTCCGGACGGAGAGTTATCCCCCGAGTTATCATCTCTACGAAGCACCGGCGACGGCCGGCGACGACTATGTGCTCTTGGGCAGCTACCGATTTGACCGCAATGGTCGCATGGTGCTGCCCGGCAGACTGGTGCTGCTTGATCATGAACTATGCGACGAGAATGGCGTCTGGCAGAGCCAGAAGATTCTGCCCGATGGCCGGCTGCTGCATCGCGGCAGCGCTGTTCCCAGCCATTTCAGCGCCACGGCGCAGATCGTTGATCCCGCTCAGCCCGGGCAACGGCAGGATATTGTCTTTGGCGTCAACCGGCCGCTGTGCTATGGCGGCTGGCGTTTCTACCTGATGTCCTTTGACGCCCACGAAGAGCGCTATGTGGTGCTCAGCGCCCGACGCGATCCCGGACGCTCCTTGGTCATTGCGGGACTGTGGTTGATCATCATCGGTTGCGCGGGCTTATGCTGGCAGAAGCGCGAGGCGACTGTGGCTGAGGCCGCGCCGGTTGCTCCGTCGCCCGAGGAGGTTCCGCTGTTTGATGACGAGCCCGCCACGCCCTTGCGCCGGCAGATCACCCCGAGTCCCGACACGAGCGAGGACGCTGCCCTATGAACATGTACGAAGAACTCATGCTGGTGCTGATTGTGCTGTCGGTCCTCCTTTATGCGGCGAGTTTTGCGACTGCGCTGAAGGGGAGGGCTCAGCAGTCCTTCCGTGTATTTGCCGCCGGGTGGTTGGTGAATGCCGCGGTCATTGTCGGCAATTATCTGCTCTGCGGCCATCCGCCCTTCGGCAACATGTATCACGTGTTGTGCTTTCTGTCACTGTGTTTTCTGCCCTTTTATCTCTTTGTCGAGCGCCGCTATGGTCTAGGCTGGACCATGCCCACTTTCAGTTTCGCGTCGGTGATACCGCTGATCGGCACGTTTTTTATGGAGCGCGATTTGGCTTGGCAGCGTATTCCGGCCTTGCAGTCGCCGTGGTTCGTGCCGCACGTGCTCAGCTATATGATTGCCTACGCGCTGGCGGCGGTTGCTTTCCTGCTCATGGTCATTGGCCTCTGGCAGCGCAGCGAGCAACGCGAACGTTGGTCGGATGCCAGCTTGCAGATCGCGCGCGTGGCCTTTCCCTTTATGACCTTCGGCCTGTGGAGCGGCGCGCTGTGGGCGGAGGAGGCCTGGGGCATTTACTGGTCCTGGGACCCGAAGGAAACCTGGTCGCTGATCACCTGGACGCTCTACCTGGTCTACTTCCATTGTCAATATGCGCCTGCCAAGCGCCGCTTTGCGCCCTGGGCGCAAATCCTGGCCTTTGCCGCCTTGCTAATTACCTTCCTCGTGGTTAATTTGTTGCCGAAGTTCGCCGACACTCTCCACAGTTACGCATAAGCGCCGTACTGTCACGTCCGACGGCCACGAAATCAGGACCCAGCATGCAGATTCTGCTCAATATCGGCAATACCCACAGCCAGATCGCCAAGATGACGGCAAATGGCGTGCCCGAGCTCCTGGCTCAGCTCGACAGCCCGGCATTGCTTGCCGCGCAGGGCGCCGTGGAGCTGTTGGATGCTCTGCCCGCCGGCTGGCAGGGCCTGGCTGTCTCCGTGGTGCCGGCGCTGACCGGCTTGCTCCATAACCGCTATGGCGATGCTCTGCGTTTCCTCGGTCCGGCGGATTTTCCGCAGCTGGATTTCCAGCGAGTGGATACGTCCACGCTGGGCATGGATCGCATTGCCAACGCAGCGGCGGCCCATGCCTTGGCGGGCAGAGCGGTGGTGGTAGTTGATTGCGGCACGGCCATTACCTTGGAGGCAGTGGACGCCGACGGGCGCTTCATGGGCGGGGCCATCCTGCCGGGGCGCTTGCTTATGCGCCGTAGTCTGGCCGCATACACTGCGCAGTTGCCCCTGCTGTCCTTGCAGCAGCAACGCCCTGCCGCCTTGGGGCGTTGCACCCGCGAGGCCATGACGGCCGGCATGGACCTCGGCGCCGTCGGCGCCGTTACCTATCTGCTCGAACAATGCCGCCTGGAAATGGGCGCAGCTGACATTCTCTGCTGGGCTGTGGGCGGCGATGCCGCCTTTTTCTGCGACAATGTGCCCGAGCTCATTCCCGGCCCGGAGTATTTGACTCTTCGCGGCGTCGCTTGCAGCCGACACGGCGCCGGATAAGCGCCACGCCGCGCTACTGGCCGGCGGCTTGCAGCCTGGCGATGTGCATGGCGGCTTCGTCGCGCAGCGCGCTCAATGCAGACGGATCGGGAAGCAGTTGTTCGGACTTGTGGCCGCCGGCGTTGGGAATGGGCGTGAGGACGCGCGCCTTGGCCAGCACGGCCTTGGCGGCCTCATCGCCGCTTTTATCCGCGAGGGCCTTGAGCAGGGTGAAGTACTCGTAAT
>JAAZKQ010000804.1 GCA_012799755.1 Lentisphaerota bacterium
CCCCGCAAACGGCGTGCAAGCATGCTCGCAATATCGCTTTACCAATGAGTGACCGCGTACCTGTTTGGGTAAGCGGTTACTCGTTGGACAGCACCCCATCAGTTCCAAACGGTTTTAACCACGGAATGCACAAACGGTTTTTAACCACGGAATACACGGAACACACGGAAATTTTTGTATAGGGGGCTGACGGGGCGTGTCAGGAGGGCGGCTTCTACTCCGGTCGGGCACGGTTATCAATGGCCGACCGCTTACTTTTTTATCTCCCCTACCCTCTATTCCCTTTGCAAAAACAGCGCAAGGGCTTACAGTATGGTTTCGTTTTTTGCCTATTTGTCATCGCTTCAACCCCGCGGCGTAGCCTGCGGGCATAGATGTGAACGGAGGAAAGACCATGTCCATTCATCCCAGCCTGAAAACCAAGGGTGCGGTCAGCGAACGCCGCAACGTCCTCAAACGCTACGAGCGCATTGACCAGCTCAAAAAAGAAGGCCGTTACAAAGATGGCGACCGCGCTTGGGGTCTGCCCAAGACCAAGCCCGAACTGTAAGAACCTGATGACGTTCTTCCGGCCGCAACCTGGCGCCTTGGGGTTGCGGTCTTTTTCTTTTCGGGCATCATCATGTCCCGGAAACGGGAACTTAGCTGCGCGCGGCAACGACTAAGCAGCGGACATTTCCTCAGCTCTCAAAGACCCAAGGCGCCCGCCGCAGATTCCCAGCCAAGGAGGCAATCATGTGGGACTATACTGAAAAAGTCATGGATTATTTCCTGCACCCCCGCAACATTGGCGAAATCGCCGACGCTGAAGGCATTGGCGAAGTCGGCAACATCGTCTGCGGCGATGCCATGAAACTCTACGTCAAACTCGCCGACGATAAAAAGACCATCGCCGACTCCAAATTCCAGACCTTCGGCTGCGCCTCGGCCATCGCCAGCTCATCCGCTCTCACCGAAATGCTCAAGGGCAAGACGCTGACTGAAGCCGCCAAACTCACCAATCAGGACATCGCTGACTTCCTCGGTGAACTCCCCGAAGAAAAGATGCACTGCTCCGTCATGGGCATGGAGGCGTTCCAAGCCGCATTGCTTGACATGCACAAGAAACACCCGGACTGGAATGTCCCGGTCGTTATCGAAGAAAAAGGCGAAAACCGCCTTGTCTGCCACTGCTTCAGTGTCACTGAGGGGCGTATCCGTGAGGCCATCAAAACCAACCACCTGACCACCGTTGAGCAAGTCACCCACTATACCAAGGCCGGCGGCGGCTGTGGCGGCTGCAAACCGGAGATTCGGGAAATCCTCGACCAAATCAACGGCAGCAAGAAAAAGAATGCCGTTGACGGCGCGCCCGTTAAGCACCCATCCCAACTCACCAACCTGCAGAAGATCGCCCTTATCCAGTCAACGTTTGATGACATCATCAGACCCGGCCTGACGGCCGACGGTGGCGATGCCGAACTCGTTGATATTGACGGCAATAACGTGATGGTGAGACTCGCCGGCCGCTGTGCCGGCTGCCCCTCAGCCGTCCAGACCCTCAAACACTGGGTCGAAGCCAAGCTCCGCGAAAAAGTTTCCGGCGCCTTGAACGTCATTGAAGTAAAATAAGGCCCGGCCAGCAATCAAAGGCGCCCGCCATGAATGAGCAGGATATCATCTACGTTGATAACAATGCCACCACCGCCATCGCCCCGGAAGTCTTCGCGGCGATGGAGCCCTTTTTGACCACGTGGTACGGCAATCCCTCCAGCCCCCATCCCTTCGGCGGCCGCTGCGCCAAAGTCATATTGCAATCTCGCCAGGCCATCGCCGAGCTCATCGGCGCCGAACCCGAAGAAATCATCTTCACCAGTTGCGGCACCGAAGCCGACAACGCCGCCATCATGAGCGCCCTGAAAACCCAGAAGGGCCGCCGCAAAATTGTCACCAGCGCCGTCGAACACCCCGCCGTCCTCAGCACCTGCCATTCTCTGCAAAAACAGGGCATCCACGTGGATTTCCTCTCGGTGGACCAGCAAGGTCGCATCAACCTTGATGAGGCCCGTGCCATTATTGACGACGAGACCGCCCTCGTCACCGTCATGTGGGCCAACAACGAAATCGGCAATCTCTACCCCGTCGAGGAACTCGCCGAGATCGCCCATGCGCACGGTGCATTCTTCCACACTGACGCCGTCCAGGCCGTCGGCAAGATTCCCATCAATTTGCGCCGGAGTCAGATTGACTTCCTGTCCCTCAGCGGTCACAAGCTGCACGCGCCCAAGGGCGTGGGTGTGCTCTTCCGGCGCCGTCTCACGCCATTCGAGCCTTACCTCATTGGCGGCCACCAGGAACATGGTCAGCGCGCCGGCACCGAAAATGTCGCCGGCATTGCCGCCTTGGGCAAAGCCGCTGAACTGGCCATGGAGCACCTTCGCGACGAACAGTCCACCGTCAAGGCCCTGCGCGACCGCCTGGAACAGGGGCTCCTCGCCAACTGCCTGGACCCCGTAGTCAACGGCGATCCCGAACACCGCCTCCCCAACACCAGCAGCATCTGCTTCAAGTACATCGAAGGCGAAGCCATTCTCCTGCACATGTACCAAGCAGCGCACATCTGCGCGTCCTCCGGCTCGGCCTGCACCTCCGGTTCCCTGGAGCCTTCCCATGTGTTGCGCGCCATGGGCCTGGACTACCAAATGCTGCACGGCTCCATCCGCTTCAGCTTCTCACGCTATAACACCCAGGACGAAGTTGATACCATTATCCGCGTCGTGCCGCCCATCATCAGCGCCCTGCGCGAGCTGTCGCCCTTTGGACACGAATAAGCGTAGCCCAGCGCCGCCCCAGCCTCCAATCCTCGGAAAGAATCCGCTGTGGAATGCATCCATGCCGTTATCATTGAATCCGCCGCTGCGGACGTGCCCATGATTGAAGAAGCCCTCGCTGCCGCAGACTTCGTCGTCTCCTCCTACAGCAGCCGCGAGACCGGCCGCGCCAGCACTTACGTCATGGCCGACGACGAGAATGACGCCAATGCCAAGCTCAAATGCGTTAACGATGCGCTCGCATCTTGGCAAGATGCTTTCACCGGCCCCAGTGTCGTCAAAACCGCCCGCATACAGCAGGAAGACTGGTCGGAAAGCTGGAAAAAGCACTTCCACAGCTTCCGCGCCTCCAAGCGCCTCGTCGTCAAACCCAGCTGGGAAGAGCTCGCAGCGCAGCCCGGCGACATCATTCTCTCGCTCGACCCCGGTATGTGCTTCGGCACCGGCTATCACGGCACCACCAAAGCCTGTTTGCAATTCCTTGACGAGCTTGAAGCCCAGCATGGGCCGCGTTCTTTTCTTGACGCCGGCTGCGGCTCGGGCATCCTCTCCCTCGGTGCCCGTCTCCTCGGCTACCAGCCGGTCTACGCTTTTGACAACGACCCGCAGGCCGTCGCCACCGCCTACGACA
>JAAZKQ010000805.1 GCA_012799755.1 Lentisphaerota bacterium
CTGCGTTAATCTGCGACATCTGCGGATAGAAAAAAGCGGCTGGAAGCCGCTTCTACTCTGTCGGGAAATGAGCGCTATGGGCCGGACCTTGGATTCCCAAACAGCCAACCTAAAATAATCTGCGTTAATCTGCGACATCTGCGGATAGAAAAAAAAGCGGCTGGAAGCCGCTTCTACTCTGTCGGGAAACGAGCGCTATGGGCCGGACCTTGGATTCCCAAACAGCCAACCTAAAAAATCTACGACATCTGCGGATAAAAATTCCTTGGAATCATCCGTATTCGGCATCCATGCCATACTTTCCGCAACTGATACATTCCGTTCTTCTAAAACCTGAAAATACCGTTTTTTCTGTTCACGGTCTTGTTATTGCCGGTAAAAATTGTTATCATAAGACAATGTAGATTTGTTCTGTTTTTTGTGCAGTAGTGATCATAGCCACTGACTGGCCCATTGTTTCGATAGCACTAAGATAAGGAGTTGAGGACGATGAAAAAGAGGAAATTCACCTTGATTGAGTTGCTGGTGGTGATTGCGATCATTGCGATCTTGGCGGCGATGCTGTTGCCGGCCTTGGCGAAGGCGCGGGAGAAGGCGCGGAGCATTTCGTGCACATCGAATGTCAAACAGATGGCGCTGGCCTGCAATATGTACGCGGATGACAATGCGGACATGTTGACAACGGCCCTGATGAATTCGCACTGGTGGCATGATGTGTTGGCCGGCTATACTGGCGACGAAAAGATTTACCGGTGTCCGTCCATGTCGGAGAACGTCAAGCCATCGTTCGATGGTATCAATTCTACAGTGATCAACCATTACGGTTGGAATTACAGCCCTTGGGACGGTGCGTATGGCTCTGCCGACGACTACATTCGTAGCGGCTTGGGCTTTCGCGTGCCGGGCAATGATCGTCGGGGCGGCGCGGTGACCCGTGGCGAAATCCCCCACCCATCGAACATGATTATGCTGGGTGACGGTCGTCCGGCTGGCGTGCGTGGGCTCATTGGGCCGCCGATGAGCGGGACGAATCTGACTACCAATGTGCCATCATTGCACAGCGGCGGTTGCAATATCGGCCATGTTGATGGCCATGCAGCGTTCTACAAGAAGGAAGTCTTGCAGTCCCGCGGTAATATGTGGTGGTGGGCCAAGACGGGCAAGAACAACTGAGGACGCTCGCGCAACGGCGCCCGCTTTCTGTATGCTTGCCCTGGGCTGGCATGTTTCGCGCCCCCGGCACTCTTGCCTTTCGTGGCAAGGAGTGCCGAGGGTGCATTTGCTTTCCGCATGGCGGGATGATGTCGTGCTGCGGGCTGCAAGCCCGCTGCACGGCCGGGAGAGAGGTGATGTGGGGCGTGCGGTTGGCTGGATGATGTCACGCAGCGGGCTACAAGCCCGCTGCACGGCCGGAAAACGGGCTTGCGGCCCGGGCGCCAGACAGACGCGTTTAGCGTCATCGCCGGCGCTACTCCGTCACCTATTTATTTTTGAGCAGGCGGACGTTTTTGATCCAGAAGCTGATTTTCATGCCGATGGGGTTGGCGCCGATGCGGACGATCTTGGTGGGGGCCAGTCTATTATCCTTGTTGTTGTTGAGTGCAATGAGGCGGTTTTCCCATTGGCTCAGCGGCGCGGGATAGGCAAGGTTGACACTTCGACCGTGCTCATGGACATTTTCCTGCACCAGCATGACGAAGTTGAACCTGAAGTCATTTTCGACCTTGTCCTGGACGGATTTGACATCGAAGCTGAGCATTTCGGCGCCATCAAAGCTTTCGGCTGGGAGCTTGAGAACGTATTCGGGGTAGAACCAGCGGTCGGTTTCAGGATTGGTCCATTCCAAGTCAAAGCGCAGGGCCTGCTCCTGTTCGTCCCAAGTGACATTGTAGTGATCAGCGGAAGTGTTTTTGCGCCAGCTTTCGGGCTTGTCAGCTTGCAAGGGGATGGCCAAACAGTTTTCCACGAAGAGCCGGCGCATGAGCACGGGGATGTGCAGACGGCTGGACTTCTTGCCGTTGGCGACGGCTTGGACGATCAAGGGCGCTTCGTAGCCCTTTGCCGGCAGCTCAGGTGTGAAGACAGACTCAATGGACTGCTTGCCGAAGGCGGGCAGGATGATGGACTCCGGCAGGTTGCTCAGAGTGCCGCCGCTGATTTGCAGCGTGGCGGTCTTGGGCTGGTCGTCAAGATTCCAGATTTCCAGGCTGAGGCGGCCTTGGAGCTTGTCCAAGTTGGCGGAGGCTTTCTGATTGGCCAGGTCGAAGTCGTCGTTGTTGAGGTTGGCGCGAATGACGACGCTGAGGTCTTCGTCAGCTGCGGGAGTGTAGGGATCAATTTTTCCTTCGGGAACCTTGGCTATGTCAGCATTGAAGCCACTGACGCCGGCGAGGTACTGCGGGTAACGGTTGGCGTGAAGTTGCGCCTGTCCGTTGGCGACGCTCAGGATGCTGGCGGTGCCGACGGTGTTGGTGAGGGTGTACTGGCCGTTGGCGAGGGGCAAGGTGAAGTCGTGGGCGTAGGGCTTGTCAGGACGGGCGAGCTGTCCGCCGGTGACGGTATCGAGGTCGGAGATGCTCCAGAAGACCAGAGTCTGCTTGCCATCGGGTTGGTCGAAGACAAAGACGCGCAGCGCATCGTCCACGCTGAGCTCGCCTTGCAGTTTGGCGAGGTTGAGTTGGGCGGTGAGGGTGGCCATGGCACAGTAGCTGGGTTTGACCGAGCCATCGCGGCGCATCATACCCCAGTCTTTGCGGCCATTGCGCTCATTGTAGGGCGGGAAGACGAAGTAGTAGTCACGGGACACGCCTTCCATCATCATGAGAATCTGTGATTTGGGGAAGAACTCGGTCATGATCAGCTCCTGCTCAGGGCTGTGGGCTTTCAAGCCTTTACGAACGCCGTCAGCCTCGGAGTGGCCTTCGGAGTTGGTGCCGTGCTCGGTGAACCAGATGGCGCGTTGTTCCAAGCCCTGTTCGGCGCGGAATTCCCGAATGCTCCGCATAAGATTGGGGTAGTTGGACAGCGGCGTGTAGGTGTGGTAGTTGATAATATCGCTGAATTTGCCCATGTCGTTGGCGTAGAGATTGTAGTGATAAGCGCCCTTGGGGGCTGTACACATGGCGCCGTGGGCGACGATGCGCTTGGGATCGGCGGCGCGGAAGCCGAGGCAAGCGGCCTTCATGGCGGCGGCGTAGTCCCAGGCGGACTCGGGGGCGAAGCCGATGTCCTGTTCGTTCCAGAATTCCCAGTTGCCCATGCGGTCGCCAAAGGCGGTCGCCGCATCTTTGGCGAAGGTGTAGGTGGCCAGGAGATCGCTGGGCAGCTTGCTGATGGGCTTGGCCCACGGTGGCGAATCGTGGTACATGCCGCTGATCAGCACCTTGCGTTCCTGGAGGTAATCGGCATTGGTCATGTAGTAGGAGTAGTTGTACTCGTCGGGCTCGGGGTTGACACCTTTCCAGCTGAGCCGTTCGCGAACGTGGTAGATGCCGGCGCGGTAGATCAGTTCGCTGACCAGCAGATAGCTGTCGCCGTCATAATAGGGACAGTCAAAGCTGCCGGGACGGGCGACCCAGCTCTGCGCGGTGTCCATGGCGAAATAGGCGTCGTGATTGACGACGCGGGTTGTCGGATCAATAACCACAGCGAAGGTGAAAGGGGGAAACTGAGCTTCGTCGGGGTGGCTGGTTTCGAGGTGGTAATAGCCGGGCGGCAGGGGCGCCAGGACCAGCTCGCTGCCGGCGCGCTCTGGCCAGGTGCCCTGGCTGAGTACGGCGCCCAGCCAGTCTTTGAGGACATAGCGGCATTGGGGCAGATCAATGTTGGCGGAGAAGGTCGGCGCTTCATTTTCGATGAAGACGGTGCCGGGCGCCTTGCTGGCGATGCGTTGTTTCATCCAGTCCATGCGGGGTGTTCCTTCCACTGAGAGATTGCGTATGGAGTAGGTCAGGGCGTCCTGTTCGGGATTCATGCCAAGGCGGAGGATGCGGATGCCCTCTTGGGAAGTGCCGTTGCGGTCAGGGAGCGGCACGGTGATTTTCCGCCATTCGCCGGGAGGTGGCAGGCTGTAGTCGTAGCGGCCGTTGTTTTCGCCCTCAAGCATGATCAGTGCGACTTTGAAGTTCTGCGGAACGTCCTGCGGCTCAAGCTTGAGCTCGAAAGTGATGGCGGTTGCGCCATTGAGAGTCTGTTCTTTCTGTAAGGAGAAGCCCGGGTAGATCCAACGGTCGCCGCCGGTGAATTGCACGACGAAACGCACGGCTTCGCCGTCCTGGCTGATGCTCATGACGCCCGATGTGTTGTTGCGCCAGTTGGCGGCATCGCCCAACTCCGCCGACGTCGGGAAACGCGGTTGGGCAAGAAGTGGCAGGGACAGGCAAAAGGCCAGAAACAGCGTGGAACGACCAAACTTTGTCATGAGCTTCCTTTCCATGTTATGGCTATAAGTGCGGTCTTGGTGAATAAATAGGCAAGTGTTCTGCGGGTGATGCAGGGCGATTACGCCATATCAAGTCAGCAAACGCATGGCGCGAGATATTTCTTGGTTGTGTCGCGGTGCCCGAGCCGGAAAGTAACGCGCCCGTCTTCGCGCCGGACTGATGCAGGCGGGAAGACGGGCGGCAGCACGTAACGCGTGGTCATGCGCTTAATTCAGCGGGTAGATGGGGGTCGCGGTTGAGGTGGGATCGAAGACACCATTATCGGTGATATTTTCCATGCTGATATAGGCGGGCAGGCGGGCGGCGCGGCCATCCAGAAAGCCGGCGACGATGGACGAGCCGCCGTCGTGAGATGGGAAAAATTTGTGGACGTTGCCCACGTATTCGGCGCCCCAGGTCCATTTGACGGGGAGCGTCCAGTAGGTGCATGTGGTTTCTGAGAGGATCAAGGTTGTGCTGGGGTGGACGGCCTTGGTGACATAAGCCGCGCAGCCGTAATTGTTGTGAGTCGAGCTGATTTGGCTGGCAGCGAGACCGTAGGCGCCGCGGTTGGGTGCAGCCGCGCCCGGGCAGCGGAAGATGCCATTGCCGATGCCGTAGCTGCTGACAGGTACGTCAGTCGTGTAATTAAGATCACGCAACAAACGTCCCCAGGACACATTGTAGCCGTTGGTGCCGGTGAAGGGGTTGAGGCCGTTCAGCGGGTAGCCGATGTACTGCGGTTTTTTGATCATGGCCTCGTAGTCGTCCATGTACATGCGCAGAATCAGCAAAATCTGTTTCTGGTTGCTGACGCAGGAAATGGTCCGCGCTTTGTTACGGGCTTTGGCCAGTGCGGGCAGGAGCATGGCCGCCAAAATGGCGATGATCGCGATGACGACCAGCAATTCGATCAGGGTAAAGTGGCGCAGCTTTTTCATGATTCTTCACTCCTATGATGATGACTGGCTGGGGCTTGTGGCGACTCACAAGGTCGGCGCCTTTTGTTAGAGTATAGCAAGGTTTTCGCGTTTTGGCAATAGTGTGGGGAAAAAGAGCGAAGGACATTGCAACCGGTCGCTCTTTGAACATTGTTGTCCCTGCAAGCTGCTATGGACAGTATGGACACTATGGACGCTATGGACGATGGCACATGTTGTCCACGGCTGTCTGTCTTGTCCACTTTTACCAAGATAGCGCCTGTTTCCC
>JAAZKQ010000806.1 GCA_012799755.1 Lentisphaerota bacterium
AAGCGGTCGAAGCGGTCGAAGCGGTCGAAGCGGTCGAAGCGCCGTCCAGCACTTGATGGTCAGGGGTTGGGGTAGGGACCGTCCATCCTGTCCATATTGTCCATCCTGTCCATACCGTCCATATTGTCCATATTGTCCATTTTCTTCGGAAAAGCCCGGGAAAAGCCGCTCCCAGGCGGTTTGCCGCATAAGCCGCCAAAATCCCCTGAAAGTTATGCAGAACTTATCAACAGGCTGTCTGGCGATATGGCTTAAGTTTCTGTAATGCAACAATATATGATAACCAACACCTCCTTTTTCCGCCATGGCCAATTATACATAATATTGATTATGCGACGCGATATAGCAAACAAAATATTTCTCCCAGGCGTTTGTTTGGCGCGTCCATCGTCCATCAGGCAGAATAATGACACATAAACCAAGGTCTTGTCTTTGTTTTTGAGCCGCATTGTCGGCGCAGATTCATGTGTCGCCTCGCCGAGGCTTTAATTTCGGGGGTGGCCTTACCCCAGGTTCCGCTTCGCTTCACCTGGGGTTACTCATGGTGTCAGCTCTCCGAGCTTGCTTTTCAACGAGCGCTGGTGTCGTGTGGTCACCCGTTGATACTTGCCGGGCTTGCTTTTCAACGAGCGCTGGTGTCGTGTGGTCACCCGTTGATACTTGCCGGGCTTGCTTTTCAACGAGCGCTGGTGTCGCGCACCAGAACACGGTCACCCATTGATACTTGCTGTCCCTGCGAGCCGCAGTGCCAAAAAACCCGCGACTGCCTGTGACCTGCAAAACGATGGACAATATGGACAATATGGACACGATGGACGATAGCACCTGCTCGCTCGCCGCTCATACTGTCCATACTGTCCCCGTCCGCCTTGGCGACCTTATGGTTGGCTCTGATTCATGTGTCGCCTCGCCGAGGCTTTAATTTCGGGGGGTGACCTTACCCCAGGTTCCGCTTCGCTTCACCTGGGGTTACTCATGGTGTCAGCTCTCCGAGCTTGCTTTTCAACGAGCGTTTGCATCGTGTATGGGGCACGGTTGTTAACGGGTGGCCGCTTACGGTCATTCTTCATGTCAATCGTGGCAACATGGCGTTTTTTTATCTCGGGGAGCTATATTGGGTATTCTTGCTCACGAATGTATTGTCCCATACTTTAACTACAGGTGCCAAACCGGCAGCATTTCAGCCATGCACAACGACTACCGCGATCTTCTGCCCGACTACTGCCCGGCAGCCGTCCTGGCGGCTTATGATGCCGGCGTGGCCATCATGGCCATCTACAACGGCGAAATTGACATCGAATACAAGGCCGACCAGTCGCCACTGACAGCTGCGGACAAGGCGTCCCACGAGCTTATCATGGCGCGCCTGCAAGCGCATTGGGACTTCCCGGTGCTCTCCGAAGAAAGCCGCGAAGTACCCTACGATACCCGCCGCGACTGGCAGGATTTCTGGCTCGTTGATCCACTCGACGGCACCAAGGAATTCATCAAGCGCAACGGCGAGTTCACCGTGAATATCGCCTTGATTCACGAAGGCCGCCCCGTGCTGGGCATCGTCTTCAGTCCGGCTTTGGGTCTCTTCTACCTCGGCGCCGAGGGCGCCGGCGCCCGCCTGCTCCGCCGTGGCGAGCATTTTTGTGACCGTGACGATCTGATTCGCGCTTTGGCCGCCGCCAGCGAACTTCCGGCTCTACCGCTGGCGCAAACAGCGGAGCGGCCGCTGACTGTGGTCGCTTCCCGTTCGCACAGCAACGACGCTACTGAGTCCTTCATCGCTGATTTGGAAAAACGCCATGGCCGCGTAGAGCTCCGCTCCATTGGCAGTTCACTCAAGCTCTGCCTGGTGGCCGATGGCACCGCGGATGTCTATCCACGCATTGCCCCAACTATGGAATGGGACACCGCCGCCGCGCAGGCCGTCGCCGAAGCCGCCGGTTGCCGCGTGGTGGACTTCTGTAGTGACGAGCCCCTGCGCTACAACAAAATGAACCTCACCAATCCTTATTTTGTCGTCTATGGCCCGACCTGGGCGCAGACCACAACGGAATCAATCTGATGGAAAGCTATCTCTTAACACATCTGCAACAGCTCGAAGCCGAGAGCATCCACATCATTCGCGAAGTCGCTGCGGAATTCCAGCACCCAGTCATGCTCTATTCCATCGGCAAGGACTCCTCGGTGATGCTGCGCCTGGCGCAAAAAGCCTTTTACCCGGCCAAGATTCCTTTCCCGCTCATGCATATTGATACACGCTGGAAATTCCACGAAATGATCAGTTTCCGTGAACGCATGGCGAAGGAAATCGGCTTCCAGCTGCTGGTGTGGATCAATCCCGAAGGCATCGCCCAGGACATTAGCCCCATCGTCCACGGCTCGGAAAAGCACACGCAAATCATGAAGACTGACGGGCTCAAGCAGGCCCTGGACCACTATCACTTCGACGCCGCTTTCGGCGGCGCCCGCCGTGACGAGGAGAAATCCCGCGCCAAAGAGCGCATCTATAGCTTCCGCAATCGCTATCACCAGTGGGACCCAAAGAATCAGCGCCCTGAGCTATGGAATCTCTATAACAGCCGCGTGAATCCCGGCGAGTCCATCCGCGTCTTCCCACTTTCCAACTGGACCGAGCTGGATATCTGGCTCTACATCCGCCTGGAGAAAATTCCCATTGTTCCACTGTATTTTGCCAAGGAGCGCCCCGTGGTCGAGCGCGATGGGAACCTCATTCTGGTTGACGACGAGCGCCTGCCCCTGAAGCCCGGTGAGAAGCCGCAACTCAAGAAAGTCCGCTTCCGCACCCTGGGTTGCTACCCGCTCACCGGCGCCATTGAGTCGGAGGCCGACACCCTCGAAAAAATCGTCCAGGAGATGCTTCTGACCACGAAGTCCGAACGCCAGGGCCGCGTCATTGATTATGACGCCGCGGCATCCATGGAAGAGAAAAAGAAAGACGGCTATTTCTAGGCGCAATCCGCCCGCAACGCCGGTGTCACCCTCCCCTATTTTCCACACAGCTATCCCTCACCCATGAACGACATGACTATGAGCAGCAGCAAAAACCCATCCATGATCATTCCCGATGAAGAGTTCATTGCTCGGGATGTCGAAGCCTATTTGGAACAACATAAACACAAGGACCTGCTGCGCTTCCTCACCTGCGGCAGCGTTGATGACGGCAAGTCCACTCTCATCGGTCGTCTGCTCTATGACGCCAAGATGATTTACGAAGATCAACTCGCCGCAGTCCTCCGCGACTCGCGTATCCACGGCACCACCGGCGATGACTTTGATCCGGCACTGCTCACGGACGGCCTCAAGGCCGAACGCGAACAGGGCATCACCATTGACGTCGCCTACCGCTACTTCTCCACCAGCAAACGCAAATTCATCATCGCCGACACGCCGGGTCACGAGCAGTACACGCGCAATATGGCCACGGGCGCGTCCAACTGCCAGCTGGCGATCATTCTCATTGACGCGCGGCACGGCGTCACTGTCCAGACCAAGCGCCATAGCTTCATTACCTCTCTGCTGGGCATCAGCCATATCATTGTCGCCGTCAACAAGATGGACTTGGTTGATTGGTCCGAAAAGGTCTTTGAGGATATCCGCCAGGCCTACAACGCAATCTGCGCACGCCTGGCCTTCAAGGACGTCCATTTCATCCCCATCTCGGCACTGCATGGCGACAATGTGGTTGACAGCAGCCCGAATTCACCGTGGTACAAAGGCACGACCCTCCTGCACCACCTGGAAAATGTCTCTATTGTCAGCAACCGCAATCTCATTGACATGCGCTTCCCGGTTCAGTATGTCCTGCGCCCCGACCTGAATTTCCGCGGTTTTGCGGGCACGGTCGCCTCCGGTGTCATGCGCCCTGGAGACGAAGTGATGGTGCTGCCGGCGCGAACAAAGACGAAGATCGCTGAAATCGTCAGTTGGGGTGGCCCCCTCAAGCACGCTTTTCCACCCATGGCCGTCGTCGTCAGACTCCAGGACGAAGTGGACGCTTCACGCGGCGATATGATCGTGCCCATCAATAACGTCCCCCGTGTTGATAACGATTTTGACGCCATGCTGGTGTGGATGAATGAAAAGCCCGGTCGCGAAGGCAGAAAATACCTGATCAAGCACACCTGCGCGCAATTGCCCTGCACGCTGGAAAAAGTCCGTTACGAGGTGGACGTCAACAGCATGCGCAAAAAAGACCCCGCCTGCGACGAACGAGGCGCAATTCTCCTTAACCTCAACAGCATCAGCCGGGTGCGCCTCGTGCTGCACCGACCGCTCGTCTTCGACGCCTATGAACGCAACCACAGCACCGGCTCCTTCATCCTCATTGACCGCATGAGCAACGCCACCGTCGCCGCCGGGATGATTCTCGACCGCACCAGCGCCGCCGACAGAACCGACCGTAGCGCCAGTGCCCGCGCCCGCACCGCCAACATTACTCGCGAGTCGTCACTGGTCAGCCGCGACGAACGGGAATCGCTACTCGGCCAACGTGCGCAGACGCTCTGGTTTACCGGCCTCAGTGGCTCGGGAAAATCCACCATCGCCAAGCTCCTCGAACGCGAACTGAGCGACGACGGCAAGCTCTGCTACATCCTCGACGGTGATAATATCCGCCATGGTCTGAATCGTGACTTGAGCTTCTCACCCGATGACCGCAGGGAGAACATCCGCCGCATCGCCGAGGTCGCGCGGCTGCTCAATGACGCAGGCGTCATCGTCATCACAGCTTTCATTTCGCCCTATCGCGATGACCGAGCCATGGCACGCGACATCATCGGCTCTGATAGTTTCAGTGAACTCTACGTGAATACGCCGGTCGAAGTCTGCGAGGCGCGTGACCCCAAAGGCCTTTACAAAAAAGCCCGCTTGGGGCAAATCACTGATTTCACCGGCATTGACGCACCATATGAAGCCCCCAAGGAACCGGCCTTCGTCGTCGAAACCGTCGAAGATGGACCAGAAGCTTGTGTGGAAAAAATCATGGCTTTTCTTAAGGCTCAAGAGCATATCCGTGCCAAAAAGCGAGACACCGACCGTCCCTGACTGCCAACAAAAAGGTCAGAACCATGTCCTGCTGTTCAACCTCGTTCATAAAATTTGCTGCTTGGGCGCAGGTTATTTTGGCCGTGTTTCTGGCCGCTGCGGCCATTTATCTCTACCTGCTGAATCGGCAGGCGACCAAATCGGACGTTTTCAAGTCCTCCTCCGCCCTCCTCAATCATTACGCCGGCGTACTCACAACGCAACGCAAAGTCTACGAGGGCTTCTATGAGGTCTTGCCGCCCCTGCGGGACAACATCCAGAGCATCGGCGCCTTTTCTGCCGACATTGA
>JAAZKQ010000807.1 GCA_012799755.1 Lentisphaerota bacterium
CGGCGCGCGCTTTCAGCGCGGCTTGCCCTGGGCTGGTATGTTTTGCGCCTTCAGCGCTGAAAACCAAAGAGGCGACAGGAAAACGCAAACACACCGGCCTTCCTACACCAAGCAACCTACTCTCAAAAAAATCTGCGCAAATCTGCGTAATCTGCGGATAAAAAATGTCTGTTATCAATCGGTGACCGCTTACCAGCCAAGTGTTTTTTGTCTGTCGTAAACGCTTTTATCAGCCTTTCTTGAGCATATAATAAGCCTGACTGTCACATAAATAAACAGAGGAGAAAATCCCGCCCTCACCTACTGACGTTTAATGCCTTGCGGCAGCCGCGAAACAATAGCCGCAAGGTGCTGAGCTGAAAAGGAATAGACAGGAGAGCGCGAAAGGGCGGAAAGGGAGTCAACACCCCTTCCCGCCCCATTCGCAAAATCTAACTATAGCTATAGCAACCAGGAGAAAATCATGTACAAGCGTCTGTGTCTGGTCATCTTGAGCATTTTCGCCGCCCACGGCCTCGTCGCCACCACGCCGCCCTTGCCGCCCGGCGCCTACGCCGAATGGGACAGCGCCAAGGCTTGGCAGCAGCACTCCGCCACCCGCGGCAAAATCTGCATCAATGGCCTCTGGCAATTCTGTTCCGAGCCGCGACTCCAGCCAGAGGAAAAAGTCACCACCTTCTATAGCGAGGACAGCGCTCCCAACGCCGCCTGGGAGATTGCCAGCATGCCCAACGCGACCATCACCGGCAGTCGCGACAGCAGCCGCAAAACCCACGGCGAAGCCAGCACCCGCATTGAACTCAATGTGCCGCCGGCAACCAATTTCTTTCACGTCACCCATATCATTCCGGGCATCCCCACCGGCGTCAAACTCATCGCCCGGGTTGATGTCTGGTCTGAAATGGAATACGGTGATATCTACATTGAGGTTCAAGACTCACGCGCTTACACCTACCACGCCAGCGCCGGGCCAATCATCCCCCGCAAAGCCGGCTGGCAGACCATCGAATGTGACTTCATGCTGCCCAATGACTCGCCGGGCGCCAAAATCCTCCTGCCTCGCAGCCAAGGCGCCACATCCGGTCTCAAAGGCCAAGTTTGGCTGGACAATCTCCGCATCGTCCAGATTGAACACCTCCCCTCGCCCGGCATCGCCCCGCCCAGCGCTGACGCCTGGGGCTTCTGTAAAGTCCCCGCATCTTGGTACGACCGCGCATACTGGCATGACGACGATCCCGCCCGCGGCAAGGGCAACAAGCTCCGCTTCGCCTGGTATCGGCGCGACGTCACCATTCCCGCCGACTGGGCTGGACGCCAGGTCAGCATCCGTCTCGACCGCGTCGCCACCGACGCTCGCGTCTACTGCAATGGGAAAGACGCCGGCGCCGTGCCCTTCATGGGCGGCAGCGTTGATATTACCCCGTGGGTTGAATTCGGTAAAACCGCCAGCATTGCCATTCTCGTTGAAGCGCGTGACAGCTGGCGCGTCATGCCGGACTTCTTCATCAAGCCCAAGCACGCATGGGCGCAGCGCCTGGGCGCCGCCGGCATCCTCGGCGATGTCTTCCTCCAAGCGGAACCGACTGCCACCCGCCTGGGTCCCTGCCGCATCATCACCACCGTCGCCGACCGCCGCCTCCGCGTGCAGGCGCCCATCGTCACCGCTGCGGACACCCCCGCCGCCGAGCTCAGCTGGCGCTGCGACGTCCATGACGGCGACCGTGTCGTCAAGAGCTTCAGCGGCAAGACGCCGGCCGGCGCCCGCGAAATCATCGCCCAAAGCGAGTGGCCCGAGGTGGAATTATGGGACATTGACCACCCCAAACTCTACACGCTTAGCCTCACGCTCCTTGACCGCGACCGCATTCTCGACCAGAGCCTGCCGCAGCGCTTCGGCTTCCGTGACTTCGTCATCCGCGGCAAGTACTTCTATCTCAATGGCGTCAAAATCAACCTCGCGTCCTGTTCCTACTGGACACGCAAGGGCAACTGGCATACTCCCGCAGCCATTCGCCACTGGCTCAAGGGCGCGAAAGACGCCGGCTACACCTTCGTCTATGTCGCCGGCATTGACGTTCCCGGCCTGTTTCCCGCCAACAAGCCCTTCCTGGAAGCCTGTGACGAACTCGGCATACTCGCCGCCATCACCCCCGCAGCCGTCAATCAGGTCTACCGCCGCCTTGACGACCCCGCCATTTGGGAGCAATGGACAAAACTGGCCGGCATCTGCGTCAACGAGCACATCAATCATCCCTCACTGGTGCTGTGGCGCATGAACATGAATATGCAGTGCTACGCCCAGGACCAGAACCCGCTCCTTCTCGACGGCAAAATGGACTTCGAACCGGGCAGCCAAGGCGCCCTCAGGGAAGAAGCCATGCTCAAATCCAATGCCTACGTCCGCTCCCTTGACCCAACCCGGCACACCTACAACCACGCCTGCGGCAAAACCGGCGAAATCTACAACCTCAACAATTATCTCGGCTGGCCGGAAATCCAGGACCACCGCGAATGGTTGCGCGTCTGGGCCACCCAAGGTGACAAGCCGCTCTACATGGCCGAACAAGCCACGCCCTACCCCGGCGACTTCCAGATGCGCGATCCGGCCGTCTGGTGGGCCAACGAGCCCGTCATGACCGAGTATGGCGCCATCGCCCTCGGTGAAAAGAGCTACGAGCTCGAAGAACACGATTATGTTGATTACATCAGCGAGTGCTGGCGTCCCAAGGAACGCAAGTGGGGGTCGTCCTACGGCTATTTCTGCAACCACTACCCGCCCATTCTCGACGAAGCGGCGACGCTCTACTACGAAGAAACCCTGCCCGCCTGGCGTACCTGGGGCATCTCCGGCGGCGTCAACGCCTGGGAAAACGCCTGGCGGCGCCTGATCAAGCCCAAACCCAACAGCGTCTTCCGGGTAACGCCGCCCAACCTGCCCCTCGACACCGATTGGGCCAACCTGCAACGTCCCGGCGCCGTCGCTGACGAATGGGTCTATGACGCCGGCGGCGGCGGTGAAATACGCTCGCTCTTTGACCTCGGTCGCCCGGAAGAGAAGGAGTATTACGCGCCGACCCGTCGCGGCAAGGTCTTTCCCACTCTCATCGCCCCGCTTTTTGCCTATCTCGGCGGCCCTGACGAGCTCTGGTACACCCAGGATCACGCCTTCCGCAGCGGCGAGTCCATCGGCAAATCCCTCATTGTCATCAATGATCGCCGCCAGGCACAATCTTTCCAAGTCAGCTGGCAGGCATCTCTGGACGGCCGGGTTCTTGCCAGTGACAAGGCCACGCTGGATATTCCTCCGGCGGAAACCGCCCATCTGCAAATCCGTTTCGCTGCGCCGGCGGTTACAGCCCGCAGCGTCATCCACATCACCGCCAAAGTCCTCGCCGGCAAAGACAACGTGCCGGTCAAACCCATGATCTTGCAA
>JAAZKQ010000808.1 GCA_012799755.1 Lentisphaerota bacterium
AATGAGTGACCGCGTACCTGTTTGGGTAAGCGGTTACTCGTTGGACAGCACCCCATCAGTTCCAAACGGTTTTAACCACGGAATACACAAACGGTTTTTAACCACGGAATACACGGAACACACGGAATTTTTTGTATAGGGGGGCTGACGGGGCGTGTCAGTAAGGCGGCTTCTACTCCGGTCGGGCACGGTTATCAATGGGTGACCGGTTACCAGCCGGTTACCTGAAATACAGGCGCGGTGCTTGTAAAGTGGGACTGTTTTGTCTATAGTTTTCAGGTCATTGAACTGAGAACAAAGCGACTTGGGGGCAATGCCGTCAGCCTCGGCTTGGCATGTCCCGACGACGAGTACGGCGCTTTCACAACTGCGAGGGAACTCCATGCGATCCTTTCTTGTTTTTGTTTTTCTTGGCTGCATCTACTGCGGCATTCTCCCGCTCCTGGCGCAGGCGCCGACTGGCGCCCAACCGGCGACCACGGCGCCCGTTGACGCCAATCCCGACTTGCGCTTCCGGGCCTTGGAGGAGCATGAGCAACGCGGCGCCGTACTGAAAATACGCGACAAACTTCTGTACGAAAGGGGCGAGGAGGCCAAGCGCGTACGAAATATCGCCGGTTTCACCAACACCCTCCAAAGTGCCCTGATGACCCCTGACGACATGCAGCAACTCGCAGGCTTGGTAACTCTCTGGCAGGAGACAAATAAAACCCTCGAAGAAGTCAACAGCGCCAATCGCCGGCAACTTGAGCTCATTGGTCTTATTGACAATGCCATGCTCGCCGGGGGACTGCCTCCACAGGTGGCAAACTTTCTCCAGGAAGCGAAGAAACAAGCCAATCAGCTGGGCTTTAATCAAATCAATCAGGCCAAACAACTCCGCGGCTTCGGGCAGACTGTCCAAATGGCCATCATCAACGTCCCGCCGCCAAAGTCATATATATCGCAGTCAGGTATTACCATGCTGCTTTGCCGACAAGGCAGGGATGCCTTCTACGTCAGCGAGAAACCTATCTCCGTGGCGCAATACCAAGCCCTCACGCAGCCAATGGCGGGAACCAATATCAATCTGGCGGATGCCAAGGACATCCCATCACCGACAAAAACTGGGCTTAACCTCGTTGAGGCTCTGCACTTCTGCCACCTGATGAGCCGATTTGAACAAAACGCCTATATCCTCCTCAATATCAATCGTGGAAACTATTACCCGCTTATCCCACAAGCAAGGACAGAAAAGCAACTATACGCTCTTCCCGATAACAAGCAGCTGCAACTCCTCAGCTTGGCCGGCTATAGCCCCACCTGCGCACTTTGGATAAACAGTCCCTGGCCGCCCAGTGATCTGGAAACCGAACGCGCTCAGGAGCGTTTCGCCGTCTCTTTCAACATCGTTTGGGACCCACAGGAGCACTTTGCCGGAGGCAAGACTTTTGGTGAACTGCCCTTTGCACGCTATCAACAACTCGGTTTTGTCGTCGTCACGCCCCTGCAAACCGGCTGGAACCTGCGTTGGCAACGCCTCTTGAATAAAATGGATGCCGACCTTGCCGCCCGCGGCGGCGACATTCCCGCCCTGCCGGCTCAATAACTCCCAGCCTGTGTATACCATGTTGCCTCGTTACCGACAGTACCGGATGCTTCTCCCAGCCCCAACCCTAGACGAGCAGTAAGGACTAGCCACGCCATGAAGCATTGCCATCGCTCTTCTTTTCTTCTCGCGTTCATCCTGAGCGCCTGGACTGCAACGCTCACGCTGCATGCACAGCCCGCTCCGGCCAAATACCGCGGAAAAGTCCTGCGCACAGAAATCCGCCAAACCATCGTCAAACCATCTTTCTCCTGCACCCTGGTCAAGGGCACATCGCCGCTCATCGTCCTGGAATTCAGAGGGCAGGACGAACTTACCCACACGGAAGTCCCTATCTATCAGGCCATGGGTGAGATTGTGAAGGAAAAAACACCCGAGGGCCTGGTCGTTGCCAAGGAATTCGCCCCCATTCCCGGCGAAACCATCGAAGGCGAAGAAGCCGAAAGGGTGGAAATACAGCTCAAGAATCCCTTGGTCAACGAACGTTTCACCATCTTGGGCAAAGATTATCTCACTGACGACAACGGCAGAATCATTGACCGCGATCAGCGCCTCCTGAGCATCTTTGACCTGATGAGCACCCGGTCATTCGATCTGAGCATAGCCCACGCCACCCTCGGAACGCAGCTCCTCTGCCTCTCCCGCAATTTGCTCAGTCGCCAAACACCGGAAATACCCGGCAAAGACCTGCAGCCGGAATATGATGTCTTGGAGGCATTTGGACTCAATTTCACTCAGCAGATGCGCTGCGGACGCGAGGGCCTCAGTGTCAAGGTCAGCATCAATGGCGAAATTGCAGCCGGCAAGAACATAGCCATTGTCGTTGAAGTCAGCAATTCGGACGCGAAACCGGTCAGCAATCTCATCGCCCGCAGCTTTTCCCGTCATTCATGGCTGAATAGCCAACTCTTTTACTTCGGGCTGATCGAAACCGGCAAAACAGCCCAATTCACCCGCTATGTCAACATACCCGCCGGGATGGACACCAGTGAGCGCATTTACTTCAGCATAGCTTTTTGGGATATTTTCGGCGCCATACCGGAAAAACAGCAGAATCTGACTCTGGCCGGCCCCGCCTTGTAATAGGCCAGGGCCGACGCCGGCAGTACAGCCGCCACCCAAGCATTCATAACCACGAAACCAGGAGTCGCAGTCAATGGACGATGTACGCTTTCAAGCCGCTGTCATTGGTCTCCGCATGGGCAACGCTCATTGCCAGGGCTATAAGGCCCACCCGCGTTGCCAGCTCGTGGCCATCTGCGATACCGACCCGGCCATCCTCCAGCAGCGCCAGCGTGAATACGCTCCCGTTGCCGCCTATGACGACTACCGCGGGCTCATCGCCCACGAGGGCGTCAATATCATCTCGGTGGCCTCGCCCGACTACTTCCATGCCGAGCACTGCATCGCCGCGCTGCGCGCCGGCAAGCACGTCCTCTGCGAAAAGCCCCTGACCCTCAATCTGGAAGAAGCCCAGGCCATTATCGCCGAAGTGGAAAAAGGCCCGGCCAAATTCATGATCGGCCAGGTCTGCCGTTACGCGCCCGGCTTCGTCCTTGCCAAACGCCTGATTGACGACGGCATGATCGGCGAACTCTACCTGGTCGAAAGCGAATACGCCCACAACTACGGCGGCTCCCGCGGC
>JAAZKQ010000809.1 GCA_012799755.1 Lentisphaerota bacterium
AGCAAATTGTGCTTCTGGATGATTTTAGCTGCCTTGTCACGATTGTGATTGGACCGTTCTTCGTTGCGAGTTCAGACGACTCGGACGGCGAGTTTCATAGGAGCCTGGGGTTGCGCCTGCGGCGCAACCCCAGGAAAGCCCCCACCCGAAACAGCACGTTGAAGGCGTGCCACATAGCAGACACGAAAGATGGTTTCCACTGCAAGGCAACAGAAAACGGCCAATTATCAATCGGTGACCGATTGCCACCATCATGCTTGGACTCCACCCCAAAGAGTTGAAAAAAGAACACGCCATATTAGGGTCTTTCCAAACCAGGAAAAACTCCTGGTTGTCCTACGCTTGGCCTGCAAGCACATACTCGCAGGCTGAAGGACGCAACCAACTCCATTGGAAAGGCCAAAATGAAACATCTGAAAAAGTTGCTCGCCATCGCGCTGAGCTGTCCTCTTTGGGCCGGTCTTTGCCTGGCTGAGGAGATGGTGATAGCGCCCCAAAGCGGCGTGGAACTAAAAATACCGGAAAGCATTCGGGGCAATACTGCTCTCTTGCATGTGCGAGCCAGGCTGCAATTACCAGAGGGTCGCGAAGCTTGGGGCGGCTACTTCCTGGGCCTGCACCTCAACGGCGAAGAGCTGCACGAGCCGATCAATACCCCGCCCTACCTGATTGACCTCTGTCGTCTGCCGGCGGTAAAAACTCCGCTCTACTCGGCTGAATTGCAACGCTGGTTTGTGCGGGCGGACAGCGATTATATCCCTTTCAACGCCCGGGTGCCGGGCACGCTTTACCGCCGCGAAGCCTTTTTGGGCAATGCCAATTCGCTAAGCGAAGTCAGCAACTACCAAAATGCCTATTATGACAAAGTCTTTCTCCTGTCGGCCAAACAAAGCGACGGCGCTCTGACTTTGCATAATTATGCGCCGGGCAATGCCATGCATGTGCTGGTTGCCTTCACGCCAACCAAAGACCAAAACTGCTTGTTTTTCGCCCCCGCGCCTGGCAGAGTCATCAAACGCAGTTCCTTCCCGAAGCCGGAAGAAATAAGCGGCAACTTCCAATGGCAAGCCGTCCCGGGAGAGCGTCTGGCAATCCTGCTGGCGGCCAGAAGCCTCGAAACCGAGGAGTTGTTCGACTATGAAATAGGCGCCTGGACAAGCGAAAGCGGCAATAGCATAGCCGCTGAGTGCTTTGATATACGCATTTTAAGCTACAAAGAGTCTGGCGCCCCGCAAATCCCATCAGAATATTCCCATTATCCCTCGTTTGCCGATGCCGCCACGGAACAACTTGATAGGTTGATTGCGAGCAAACAATGGGAAATTCCTGCCAAGCAATGCAGCCTGCTGTGGATCATCGCGAAAATCCCCAAAGAAACGGCGCCGGATAAATATCGCAGCACCTTGAAACTCAGCGACTCCCTGAGTTTGCCCTTGGAACTGGAGATTCTGCCATTGCAGCTCTTGGCAAGCGAACGTATCTACGGGCTCTGGACGAATTCACTGCCCGGAAATAACCCAGAGGCACGAAATAGGCAATGCCAGGACTTGCGTGCCCATGGCATCAACACCTTCTTTCTGGACCCCTGGACGGTACCGGTGAGCATCAATGAAGATGGCACGCCGAATCTGCAGCGCTTCCAGGAAGCCCTGCAATGGCTGAAAGAGGAGGGTATGAATCAAAAAATCCTCATCTATGGAATCCTGGGGCCGCTGCTGAAGGCCATGGAAGAACGAGCGGGTCAGGCAAACCCGGAAAATGCCGCCTGGCGCGAATTGGCCGCCAAGGTCTTCCGCCCCATGCAGGAGCTTGCCGAAAATGAAGGCTATGATTTTTATTTGCATCCATACGATGAGCCGGATGTACATCCAAAAATCACTGCGGCGTTTGAGCGGTTTTGCCAAGCTTTGAAGTCCATACCAGGCTTGAAAATCGCCAGCAATAACACCGCTTGCGGACAGCAGCACTTCGCTCAGTGGCTGGACGTCAACATTTGCAACAGCGGCTACTCGGCCTTGGCCTCGCAGACTGCGCTTGGCAATCCCTTTTTCCCGGAATGGGAAGCTGCGGCACCGGCATGGATCAAGGGAAACGTCCGTTATGCTTATACCCAAGTGCGCGCCCATTCCGGCTTAAACGCCAGGCTGCTTTACGGTCTGGCGGCGGACGCCGCAAAACTCAAGGGCGTTTGGGGCTTTGCCTACCATTGGAACAAAAAGGATTGGTATATCGCCTGGCCCTACCCGGAAAAAGACGGCAGCTGCGGCAGCACCTACGCTTGGGAGTTGCTGAGCACAGGAATATACGACACGCGATATTGGCTAACCCTCAAAAACTTGCGACCTGAAATCACCTTGCCGCCAGTAGAGACGCTGCTTAATCTCTCCGCCGAAGAGCTGGCAACGTGGCGGCAGGAAATGATCTTGGCTTTGCAACGTAACGACCACCAGCCCAAGCTGAGCTCAGCCAAAACGACTCAGCCGCCCTATCAACCGAACGTCGCACCCGGCCAAGCTCATTTGCTTGCAGGCTTGGAAGCAATTGAAATCAAAAACTACGAGGTCTATCCCGGCAATATCTACAAGCATTTTTGGAATCGCAACGACCACGATTGGCTTGATTCCGGCGACACGCAAAAACGCCTGGGGCTGCTGACTCAGAAAGCCGACAAGCCCCTGTCATCAATGCCGCTCTGCTACACCTTCTGGCGTTCCACTCCGGCTGAAAGCTATATTGCCATACTGGCGGAACTGAATGAGGAAACAGACGTGGAAGCCGTGAGGATCGAGGGCGGCAACCTCACCAAGATGTACGCCGTTTCACATGCCGAATTAAGGGGCAGCCTGGACGCCATGACCTTTACGTCGCCAGCAAACGCGTTTGGCGTTGATGCTGAGTCGGAAGACGCAGCCTGGAGCATCACCATGCCCGGCTGCGGAAAAGCAAAATATATCTTGCTTAGCGTCTGGACCGGCAAAAATAATTATCTTAATCTTAAAAAAATCACCGCCTTCAGGAAAAATTAAATGTGCAAAACGGGGTGATGGCAAGGAGTCGTTAAAAAAACAAGGCAACTGTTCTGGAATTATTCCAAACTGTTTTTCACAATGTATCTTCCGTATGGGAAATTGAA
>JAAZKQ010000810.1 GCA_012799755.1 Lentisphaerota bacterium
AAAGCCAAGAGCTTGCGCCGCCTCGATCTGGCCATGCTCCAAAGCTGCGATGCCGGAGCGGAACATTTCGGAGGCATAGGCGGCGAAATTCATAGCGAAGGAGAGGATGGCAATGAGGATGGCATTCGCATCAAAGCTCCCGAAAACAACATAATACATGAGCATCAGCACCACCAAGATCGGTGTGCCTTGCAGGCAGCGGATATACACCTTGGCCGGAACGTTGGCAATTTTATGCGGCGAGCGGCGCAGCAGGCAGAGCAACAATCCAAGTAGGGTGCCGAGCAGGATTGAGCATAGGGAGATCAGGATGGTGACGCCAAGTCCCTTGAGAACAAGCTTATAACGGTCTTCAAGAACAAAGGTACTGTGAAAACTCTTTTTCAGCTTGCCCAAGGCGGTCTTGAATGACATTGCGGCTGGCTTGTTGTCGTCTTGCAGCTGGTCAGAGGCAACAATGACAATTTTTCCCTGAAAATTAGCTTCGCTGAAGAGGACGTTTTTGGCGCGTTCCTCGGTGATGGAGATGCCGCATGCCGCCAGGTCGGCCTTACCGGAAATGAGCGCCGGGATAAGAGCTGCAAAGTCAGCGTTGCTGATTTCCAGGCTTAAGTCGAGCTTTCGGGCAATCCGACTGAGCATGTCCAGGTCATAGCCGGTCGGCTTGCCGTCTTTCACATAGGAAAAAGGCTCCATCACCGGCTCCGTGATCACCCGCAAGACCCCCTTGGAGCCGCTTTTGAACAATTCCGGGGGGGCCTTTGCCGCTTCATCGTCGCCGAACCAGGTTGCTTCAAGTTTTTCCCAGGTGCCATCCTGCTTCATTTCCTGCATGATTCGGTTAATTTGTGCGCAGAGTTCAGCATTTTGCTTTGACAGGGCGAAGGCATAAGCGGTGTCGCCCAGCGGTTTTTTCAGGATTCGCAGCCCCTTTTGCCGGGCAACGGTGACGCGGCCGAGAGGTTCATCAACGAGCAGTCCGGCAATCTTGCCGCCCTGCAATGCCAATACCATGTCCGGGTAGGAATTATAATACTCCGCTATGGTATCCGGCAGCATGGTTTTCTGCAATTGATCATAGATGGAGCCGACGAGAACACCAACCTTTTTGCCGCTGAGCAGGTGCCAATCCGACTCTTCCTCCCCATGCAGCTCTTTGCGAGTCAGCAGCACTTGCGGATTGGCGAAATAATCCGTCGTGAAGTCAACCATCTTTGCACGCTCGGCAGTACGGGTCAGGTTGGCAATGACCAGATCAACCTTGCCTGCCTGCAAAGCCGCCAGCAAGCCACTGAATTTCATGTTCCGATATTCGATGCGCATGCCCAGTTCGTAGGCGATGCGTTCAATCAGCTCCCAGTCGAGTCCGGCAAAACGTCCCTCAAGCAGGAAACTGATGGGTTCGCGGTCAGCAGCGATGCCGACGCGCAGCAGGGGAGCCTCGGCGCCGTGAGCAGGCAAGTTGGGAACCTCATAGGGAATCAGCGCACTTCGCAGCCAACGCTTTTCAATTTCCTGCAAAAGCCCCTGTTCACGAAATTTTTCGATTGCGCCATTGAGCTTCTCGAGCAGTTGCTGGTTGCCTTTTTTGACGGCGATGGCGTTGGCATCGGTGGAGAGTTTTTCCGGCAGCAGCATCAGCGCTTGGTCATGCAGGGTGTAGTTCAACATCGAGGTATAGGAACCCAGCACATATTCGAGCTTGCCGCTGCGCAAGGCAGAAACGGCGTCGGAAAAGGTATCGAAACTGAAAATGATGGCGTCAGGCTGCTTGGTCTCAATATACAATTCCCCGACGCTGCCGGTCATCACCCCGACCCGCTTGCCGGCGAGGGAAACGACGTCATGCGTTTCACAAGCACCCAGGGCAGGCGCCGCCTTTGGCAAGCGGTCTCTTTTCACCAGCGCACTGATTGCCGAATCAATGTAGGGCTTGGACATCAGCAGCATTTTGCGCCGTTCGGGCGTATCATTTAAGCCGGCAATCAACAAGTCAAGCTTGCCGGCTTCCGCCGCTGGAATCATGGCGTCGTAGCTCATGGCCGTGATTTCGATGCGGGCATTGAGTGCCACGCCGAGGCGCTGGATGAATTCCACGTCAAAGCCGAGCAGCTTGCCGTCGGGACCAATATAGCTTATTGGGACTACCTCGCCGGACGTGCCGATACGAAGCGTCAGCGCCGGGTTCACAGGAGCTTCAATGAGAGGCATTGCCGGATTTTTCCCAGTGATCCAGCGCTCATACATGGCCTGATAGGTGCCATCGGCGCGATACTGGTCAATAAAGGCATTGATCTGCGGCAGCAGCTCCGACCGCGCTGGGCTTATCCCGACGACGATGTTCTCCTCGGCAATCTTGCCCGGCAGAATGGCCAGTTCCGGCTTCTCTTTGGCAATGTGTTCAAGGCAAGGCTGGTCGTACAGATAGGCATCAATCTTGCCACTGCTGACGGCGACGTAGGCATCCGAGTCCGAAGTCAAATAAAGCTTCTTGGCCTTGGGGAAGAGGCGTTCCCCGACAAACATTGCCGCCGCCCCTGTCGGCAGCCCTATCGTGTACTCCGGCGCATTTAATTGCGCGGCTGATGCAATTACTTCGGACGCCTTTTTCTCCTGTTTGGAACAGCTGACCAACAACAGTAACAAAACCAGCCACGTATGAAAACAATTCTTGAACATCATACAAATTGCCTGACTAATAAGTTGCAACCGCACATCACCTGCCCGCAAAAGCGGAAGGAAACAAAAGAAACAAGTAACGTACATTTTGGCAGGCGATTTTCAACTGAAATCAGAGTCGCTCCATAGGCTTGTCGTAAGCGGTCACCGATTGATAACCGTGCCCGACCGGAGTTGAAGCCGCCCTCCTGACACGCCCCGTCAGCCCCCCTACACAAAAATTTCCGTGTGTTCCGTGTATTCCGTGGTTAAAAACCGTTTGTGTATTCCGTGGTTAAAACCGTTTGGAACTGATGGGGTGCTGTCCAACGAGTAACCGCTTACCCAAACAGGTACGCGGTCACTCATT
>JAAZKQ010000811.1 GCA_012799755.1 Lentisphaerota bacterium
CCTACAGGGCTTTTTTCGGGTGCGGGCCTTACCCAGGGCGGCGCGCCCTGCGGGCGCTTGCCCTGGGCTATCTTAGGTCGCGCCTTCGGCGCTGAAAACCATAGGTCGCGCCTTCGGCGCTGAAAACCATAGGCAACAGGAAACGGCCAATTATCAATGCGTGACCGCTTACTCCGCAGGTGTCGCAGATTAACGCAGATTTTTAGCGTCGTGTCTTGTCGCTGCGCGCCGGCGCGAAGGAGGAAAGCAAAGCACGGAGCGAGTCCCGAGCTTTGCGAGGGAGGCTTTTTGGACTGATCTAACTGATTTTCCTGATCAGCCAGCCGGATCCGTCCGATTTGTCCGATCCGTCCGATCCGTCTGCTGATCTGCCCGATCTGCCTGATTCGACTGAGAAAAGTCCACCACCCGCCACGATGTTCGGCCAGTCTATTTTCGCAGTGGCTGTTTGCGTCTTTGGCGATGGTCATTCACAGTAAAACTTCGGTTGACGCGCGCGAGTATGGCAACTGTCGAAAGCGAAGGCAAGGAAAGGGTCTGAACATGGCTGGGGTGACTATACGTGACATTCGGGCGATCTGCACGGCGCCGGCGGGCATCAATCTGATTGTGGTGAAAGTGGAGACCAGCGAGCCTGGGCTGTACGGCCTGGGTTGTGCGACCTTTGCCTATCGGCATCGGCTGGTGGCGGCAATGGTGGACGACTATCTCAAGCCCTTGCTGGCAGGGCGCGCGGTGGCCGACATCAGCGACATCTGGGAGACGGTCAATCACAACGCCTACTGGCGCAATGGGCCAATCAATAACAACGCATTGTCCGGACTGGACATGGCATTGTGGGACATCAAAGGCAAGCAGGCGGGCATGCCGCTGTATGATCTCCTGGGCGGTCGTTGCCGACCGGCGGCGCGGGTTTATCGCCATGCGAATGGGGCGACCTTGGCAGAGGTCGCGGCAAAGGTTCGACAGTACTTGACGGAAGGGGTGACGCACGTGCGGGTGCAGTGGGGCGGCTACGGTGGTCGGACCGGCGGCGCGCGGCAGCCGGCGGGAACGCTGCCCGGTGTTTATTATTGCCCGGATCAGTACATGCGGCAGACCATTGAACTGCTGGCTGCCATGCGTGAAGAACTGGGTGAGGAGGTCGAGCTGCTGCACGATGTCCATGAACGTTTGACGCCTATTCAGGCGCTGGGCTTGGCCAAGGCCTTGGAGCCTTACCGACTGTTCTTCCTTGAAGACCTGTTGCCGCCTGAGCAGGTGCCGTGGTTCCGGACGATTCGGCAACAGTGCGCCACGCCGCTGGCCATGGGCGAGCTCTTCAACAATCCGATGGAGTGGGATATGCTTGTCCGGGAGCGCTTGATTGACTTCATCCGGGTACACATCAGTCAGATTGGCGGGATTACGCCGGCGCGCAAGCTGGCGGCATTCTGCGAGGCCAGCGGTGTGCGCACGGCCTGGCATGGCCCGGGCGACGTATCGCCCGTCGGCCACGCTGCCAATGTGCATCTGGACCTGGCTTCGCCTAACTTCGGCATACAGGAGTGGTCCGGCCTTAACGACACCTTGCGCGAGGTGTTTCCCGGTTCGCCCGAACTCCAGAACGGCTTTGTCACCCTGAGCGAACGGCCCGGGCTTGGCGTGGATATTGACGAGAAGGCCGCCGCGCGTTTCCCCTGCAAGGATGGCGTCACGACTTGGACGCAGACACGTTGGCCGGACGGAACCGCCTTTACGCCCTGAACCTACCAGTAACCACCCCGGTGGGGAATGCACCGGGGGCAATTCTCAGGAAACCCACGACACATAGTGCTGGCACGCCACGCGGCGGGTTTCATAGGAACCGTGGATACTATGTGGCCCCCAGCCTGAGCGCAGTCTGTCCCTCGCGCGCGCGACCCTATGAGGATGGGGGCCCCCTAGGGTGGGTGGGCTGGGATTTAAAGGACTGCGTGAAAAATAGCCAAAAAATCGCCCCTGACAAGCCAAAAAATCGCCAAGTAATGGCAAATTGTGCTTCCAGATGATTTCAGTTGCCTTGTCACCGTGGCGATTGGACCGTTCTTCGTGGTGAGTTTCGACGAACCGCGCAGTGAGTTTCATAGGAGTGAGTTTTGAGTCAATCCAATTCATTGAGAAGTATTTTTGATTGGGGGTATGATGAGTAAAAAAGCCTATGTGACGGGCGCGAATCACGGCATTGGTCGAGGCATTGCGCTGGTGTTGGCAGAACATGGTTATGACATCGCTTTCACCTACCGCCGCCAAGAGACCGAAGCGCGGCGCGTACAAGACGAATTGCAAGCATTGGGCGTACGGGCCTTTGCCTTCCAGGCAGAGCTGCAGCATGCCGGCGTGGCAGAGGCCGTTGCCGCCGAAGCCATTGCGGCGCTGGGCGGCATTGATCTCTTCGTGGGCAACGCCGGGAAGATGCAGGTCGGTACTTTGCAGGAAATCAGCGGCGATGACATTGATTTTGCCTACCGGCTGTTTTACCGCAGCAATATCATGGCGACGAAGGTGGCGGTGCAGGCGATGCTTGCGAGTGGCGTCAAAGGCTCGGTGGTATACGTCACCTCAACGCGAGCCTTTCGCGCGCATCCGGACGACTGCCTCTACGGCAGCATGAAAGCCGCGCTGAATCGCGCGGTGGAGACACTGGCGCTGGAGCTCGCGCCAAAGGGCATTCGAGTGAATGCGGTGGCGCCGGGCAATACGTGGATAGCTAACGACTCAACGCCGGCGGAACTGCACGCCCAACAGCATCGCGACTGGGTGCCGCTGGGACGCCCAGGCACCGCCCGCGAGGTGGGGCAGCTGGTAGCCTACCTGGCGTCCGAGCAAGCTGCATACATTACCGGCGAGGTCATCAAGATTGACGGTGGGCTCGTTTTGCCGGGGGTGGTGGAGACGCCTCCCGGCATGCCGCCGAAAAAGCAGGACGGTCGAACGCCCTGAGTCGGTCATTCGCGCCGCTGGGGGGGGGTGCCTCGCGCGAAGACGCGACGTTTTTTTATCCGCAGATTCCGCAGATTGGCGCAGATTCTTGGCGTCGTGTCTTGCCGCTGCGCGGCCAGTCACGCCGCCGGTTTTTTGTAAGCGGTCACCGATTGATAATTGGTCGGTCCCAGGGGACGCCTGAGACAGATGGGACGAATTGGCAGCGGCGTTGGGGCGAGGACTCAGGACTCATAAGGCATGATCCCATGGATTGGACAACTGGGACGCCCGTGACCGCGGGGAATGACACCTTGGACTCAGGAGACAGGTTGGCCGACGCTGGGGACTCCTGGGTAATCGGTCACCGATTGATACCGGTCGAGTCGAGGGCATTTTCTGCTGTTGTGCCTTTACAAGGCACTGCCTCATGGGGAGCTCGCCACCCCAGCCTGAAGGCTGGGGTTAAGCATGGTTAAGCGCCTACGGCGCAACATGGACACTATGGACACTATGGACGCTATGGACCGATGGCACATGTTGTCCACGGCATCAAGATGCGCCGGTTGCTTGGCACCTAACAATGCGCCTGCCTATCCTAACGCAAAACTAACAATAGCATAACAGAAATCATGCGAAAACGAAACGATAGTATAACAAAGGCGCGAACTAGGGAAAAAGGCGCCGCAGTCGCCTGAAAGCAAGCAACGCAAAGCAAAGGACTAATAATGCCGCAACAGGATGCGACGAGTTACTACTCCATGACGATTACCATATTGGCTGGACTGGCGTTGTTCCTCTATGGCATGAAGCTGATGAGCGACGGCCTGCAACTGGCAGCCGGCAACCGCATGAAGTCCATCTTGAGGTTTTTTGGCGGCAACCGTGTGGTCGGGATTTTATCCGGCGCCGTGGTGACTGCTTTGGTACAGTCGTCGAGCGTGAGCACGGTGATGGTGATTGGCTTTGTGAACGCGGGCTTACTGAATCTCGTGCAATCAATGGGGATTATTTTTGGGGCGAACATCGGTACGACGATCACGGCACAGATCGTGGCGTTCAAGATTGACTGGGTGATTTTTCCGGCGATTATTTTGGGCACGATCATGATCTTTGTGTCCTATCGTGGGATACGCGGCTGGGGCGAGGCGATCTTGGGGTTCGGCATGCTGTTTTTCGGCATGACGATGATGAGCACGACCTTGAAGAGTTTGAGCACTGATCCGGAGTTTCTGAAGTTTTTCAGCCTCTTCGATTGTGCGCCGGTTGATGGGATGCTGCCGGTCGGTCGCGCTTTTGGCGCCTTGGCTGTGGGGCTGGTGGTGACGATGATCATTCAGAGTAGCTCGGCAGTGACGGGCGTGGTGGTGGCCCTGGGGGGCAGCGGCCTGATCAATCTCTACACGGCTATGCTTTTGGTTCTTGGTTCGAACATCGGCACGACGGTCACGGCGCAGCTGGCCAGTCTGGCGACCAACCGGGTGGCGAAGCAGGCGGCCATGGCGCATACCTTGTTCAACGTCATTGGTGTGGCGGTGATCATGGCGTCGTTCTGGCTACTCGTGGACAGCAACGGCATACCTTGGTTCTTCAGGCTCATTGATGCTCTGAGCGAAGGCGGCACGCATGAGAATCTGCCGCGGCAGATAGCCAATTCGCACACGCTGTTCAACGTGGTTACCACGATCATGTTGACGCCATTTATCCCGCAGTTGGCGCATGTCTGTGAGAAGATCATTCCCATCAGCGGCGACGAAGTCGAATTCACCTTTTTGGAACCGCATTTGCTGGAAGCGCCGGTGCTGGCCTTGCGTCAGTGTGTGGCGGCCTTGCAGATCATGTTGCGTGATTCTTGGGGCATGGTGGTGGACGTTGTTAACGACCAGTTCATTCCTGGGCGTTATGACGAGGACGTGAGGGAGAGCTTGCAGGCGCGTGAGGAGAAGACCGACCGCGCCCAGCTGGAAATCACCAACTACCTGACCCGGCTCATGCAGGATGATTTGGCGCCGCGCTACGCGGCCATGATACCCAAGCTGATGCACTGCACCAACGACGCGGAGCGCATTGGCGACCATACCCTGAACATTCTCGAGCTGGCGCGGCGCATTCATGACTGCGAGCGGGATTTCAGCGAAACGGCCATCAACGAATACAAGCAGATGATGGCGGAGTTGACGGCAATGGCTGAGAAGACCATCGCGCTCACAAGCAAGTTTGAGCCGGGACTGCTGGGCGAGATTATTGAGCTCAATGACAAGATTGCCCTGATGGCGAACGAATATGAGGAAAACCACATCTCGCGTTTGCGGCAGCAGCTCTGTTCGCCGGACGTAGGGGTGATTTTCATCGAAGCCCTGGCGGTGCTGGTGAAGGTGTCGGACCGCCTGGTGAACATCGCCGAGCGCGCGGACGCTCTTGCCCGGGAAGGCCTGGCTATCTGACGGCAAGCCGGCGTCGGCTTGCCGGCTGCGCACACTCCGTGCGTGTTCCCCGTGCGAATCCTCGCAGATTTTGCGTCAAATTCCGCTTTCAAAGAAGTTTTTTGGGCTATGCGCCGGGGGCATTGCGGGCTAAAGTACCCCAGCCGGTTTTCGTCTGTCGTGGTGACGGCGAGGCAAGGAGACGATGCAAGCTTGAGAGGATTGTGTGATGCGCGTTACCAAGAGAATGTTCACTGCGGCGCTGCTGCTGGTCGTAGGAACCGTGTTTTTGCAGGCTGGGCCGATCCGACCGTTGGACATTCGTTCCGTGGTGAATCGAGCTTTTTTGGATCAGGTCGCCGGCGATGAGCAAGGCGGCTGGACGGACCAAGGCAGCAATGATCTGCGAATGCTACCCGCCGGCAATGAGCGTTACGGTCGCGTGCCGTTTGAAATCCTTTCTGACCAGCAGGGCGCGGTGAATGCCTGCATCGTCCTGGGCAGCAAGCTAAGGCCCTTTCTGGAAAATGAGGCGCGGCTGGAATTGCCCAAGCCGGAGAAAGAGCCCTTCCTGTACCTCTTTCACGCCTGTGCCTTCAATGACACCAAGCAGGCCATCGCCGGTCGTTTGACGGCTGAATTCAGCGACGGCAGCAGCCATGAATGGCGCGTGCGCATCGGTCGCGATGTGCAACCTTGGACCATCGCCGACAATGTCAGCAATGCCCAGCGTTGCTGGACCGAATACAACAACAACACGCAGGTGTCGCTGTTCGTGTCCAAATTCTCCCTGGGTGACAAGGAGCTCAAGGCCCTGCGTTTCAAGGGCGAAGAAGCCGTGTGGATGATTGCCGCCGTCAGTATTGGCGACGATGTGCGGGTGCTGCCGTTGCGGCGGGATTTCCAGATGAAAAACGACTACACGGCGCCGGCGGCCTTTGACGCGCAGGCCCTGGCGGCTTTGCCCACGGACGCTACGCCGAAGAACATTGTGCTGGTCATTGGCGATGGCATGGGCTTGGGCAGTCTGACGCTGGCGTCTCTGCACGCCCATGGCGCGCCATACAAGCTGGCGATGGAATCCCTGCCGGTATCGGGCCTGTGCACCACCCACTCGGGCAATGCCGACATTACGGATTCGGCTGCCAGCGGCACCGCCCTCTCCAGCGGCTATAAGACCTACAATGGCGCCATTGGCGTGACCATGAACAAAGAGGCGATGCGGACCATTGCCGAAGAGGCCCGCGACGCCGGTTGGGCGGTCGGGCTGATGACGACGGACAGCTTGACGGGCGCCACGCCCTCGGCCTTTGTCGCTCATGTCCCCAGCCGCTCCATGGCGGTGGAAATTGCCGATTGGTATGTGCGCAGTGATTTTGACCTCATGATCGGCTCCAGCAACAGCAAGCCATTTTTGCCGACGGATGCGGGCGGCATGCGCAAGGACGCGCGCAATCTCTTGCAGGAACTGACGACGGGGGGCTACCGCGAGATCAAAGACCCGGCGGCGCTGGCGGCGCTCAGGGGCGCGCCGGTGTACGGCTTTGTCGGCTGGCCGACGGAGAAAGACCTCGGCGCCATGACGGTGGCGGCCTTGCCGTTTTTGGCGTCGCGGAGCGACAAGGGCTTTTTCATTATGATTGAGTGTTCATGGCCGGATGGCGGTGGCCACAGCAATAATCCTGACCTCAGCGTCAAGGGCGTACTCTGTACGGACTATGTCGCGCGGGCGGCGGTGGAGTATGCACTTGAGCATAAGGACACCTTGGTGCTTGTCACTGCCGACCACGAAACCGGTTTGATTCACGCTGCCGCCAATCGCGAGAATCCGCGCCGACCGCATGTGACCTATCAAACCACGGGCCATAGCCAGGCGCCGGTGCCGGTCTTCGCCTTCGGCCCTGGCGCCGAAAATTTCCATGGCATGATGGACAACACGGATATCCCGAAGGTCTTTGCGCGTCTCTGGCAACTGCCTCTCCGCCGGCCTGTCGCCGAATGAGGGGCACAGCTGGGCGAACCGTGTGTTGCGGATGGATAGTACAACATTGAACATTTGAGGTCTTGCGGAGTATGTCGTCAACGGAGTCAGCATCTCCTGCCAGCGGTGTTTCGCTTGATCGGAGCCGGTCGGCGTCACCGCGACCGGTGATCGTGCATATCCCGCGTCGTTTTACCAAGACGGAGTGGGGTGGCACCGAGACGGTTATTTTTCACCTCGCAGCCGAGCTGAACAAGATCGGCTACGACAGTGTTATCTACACATCGGATTTGCTGGCCAAGGCCGGTGATGCCGATGTCAATGGGGTGCGGGTGAAGCGTTTCCGGGGGTTTTATCCGCGCTGGGGGCTGTCACGCGCGGCGAAGACGCAGTTGGACTATCGCGGCGGGAACTACTTTTCGCTGTCCTTGTTTTTCTCGCTGTTGTTCACGCCGCGTCTTTGCGCGATTCATTTGCACACGGGCGGTTTCATGGGGGCGATGGGGCGTTTGGTGGCGCGGCTCCGGCGGCTGCCCTACGTCATCAGCATCCATGGCGGCAGCCTGGCCTTGCCGCCGGAACAGATGCGGCAGTTGCTGGCGCCGCTGGCGGGCAGCTTCAACTGGGGCAAAGCGCTGGAACTGATATTTCCTATCAAGAATGTCTATCGCGATGCAGCGGCCATACTCTGTCTTTCCGAGGAGGAACGACGCTTGAATGCGGAGAAGTACCCGCGCAGCAAGGTGCTGAGTTCCCCCAATGGGGTGGACAGCGAGCGTTTCGCCGCCGCAGACGGTGCGGCCTTCCGGGCCAAATACGGCTTTGCCGCCGAGACGCAGATGCTGTTGTGCGTCGGCAGTTTCCATGAACAGAAGAATCAGCTGGCATTGTTGGAGGCGTTTCGGCTGTTGCAAGGAGAAAAACTGCCCAATCTGCGTCTGGTATTGATTGGCGTTTGTTATGACGAGAGCTACTTGCAGATGCTCCAAGAGCGGACGCATGCGTATGGCCTGGAGCAGTCGGTCGTGTTCATTCGGGATTTGCCTTACGACTCGCCGGATTTGGCCAACGCTTTTGCCGCAGCCGACCTCTTTGTGCTCCCCAGCATCTACGAGCCCTTCGGGATCGTCGTGCTGGAAGCGTGGTCAGCGCACACGCCGGTCGTCAGCGGCAAGCTGGGCGGCATGGCGGATTATGGCCGGGACGGCGAGAACCTATGCTTCGCGGATGTGCAGTCGCCTGAAGATATTGCGCAAAAAGTCGCTGCCGTGTTGACCAATCCGGCTTTGGCAGCGCGCTTGGCAGACGGCGGGAAGGAGACTGCTCGTGAGTATTCGTGGGCGGCGATCGTGCGCCGCATGCTTCCGCTATATGGCAAGGGCGACGCCGAAGCCGCTCAAAGCGCCGAGGGATAAACATATGGGTTGGACACATAGCGCGTGAAGGAGCGAGGAGCAACACGGATGAAGAAGATCATTACCGGGGCGACGATTTGCGATGGCGCGGGCGGACCGTTGCGACAAGGCGACGTGCTGATTGACGGTGAGATGATCGCGGATATCGTCGCGCCGGGCCAGGACACGCCGGTGGGCGTGGAGCGTATTGATGGCGCCGGTCTGATGCTGGCGCCGGGCTTCATTGACGCGCATGCGCACTCGGAGATGGGCCTGCTCAAGCATCC
>JAAZKQ010000070.1 GCA_012799755.1 Lentisphaerota bacterium
AAACCGGCGGCGTGAATTGCCGCGCAGCGGCAAGACAGGCCGCCATAATCTGCGTTAATCTGCGTAATCTGCGGATAAAAAAACCTTCGCGCCTTCGCGTGAGCCCAACACACACTGTCCTTAATCTGCGAGAATCTGCCTCAATCTGCGAAAAAACCGGCGGCGTGAATGGCCGCGCAGCGGCAAGACAGGCCGCCCGAGATGGGATAGGTAGGGAAGCGCGAGGGAGGAAAGGGTCAATGACCCTTTCCTCCCCCTCGCAAAACCCATCCTACAACAAGTCCATCTCCGACGCCGTCACAGCCACGATCACCCACACCGCACGCTCCGACTGCGCGACAAAGCGCAGCTCAGTAATCGTCCCCAGATCGGCGTTCAGCGCGAATTTCGTCGCATACAGCCCATTTTCGCCGCCGTCGGCGCACTGCGCCTTCAGCACCACCTTGCCATTGGGTACCGGCGGCAGCTTCTGCCAGTCACCGACATCCACATTTTCCCGCACCACAAATTGCTGACTCCGCTCCTCATCGCCCACCACCGAGATCATTCCCACGCCGGCCGTACCGTCCGGCGTCCCCTGACACAGCGCATGCAGCACATACAAGAATCGCGCCGGCCCAGCCGCTTTTACGGACACTGTTGCCGCCGGCAGCCCGGCTGGGAACTTCGGCGAGCGCATAGCCATTACCGCCTTTTCGCCTGTGGCCGGCATAAAAGGCAGGCCTTCGTAGATCAGCTCCTTTAGCAGTGGCGTCAGCGCCCGCGCGTCATTTTCCGGTCCCTGGTCGGCCCAGCCACCCTCGCCATCGCCTGCCGTCTCATCCACGTAGCCCATATTTGCTGCCGCCGCGATACCAATCGGTCGGCCCAGCACGTCCATGCGCAGACTCCGCAGCCACAGCGTCCCTGCCGACTCCTGGAATCCCACGCAGAGCTCCGCCCGCTGCAAATCGCTCGGATAATAATCCGTCCGCTCCACCTTGCGCCAATCAAATGACCCCAGCGGTATAGGCAGGCCATAGTAGAGCGGCCCCTTGCTGTTTGCCGCTTCGACTTGGATTTTTGCGCCGTAGTATGGCCGTGTGCCTTGCAGAATGTCCTCGCCGCGCAGCTCGGCGCTCATACGCACGATTCGTCCCGCCAGCTGATCGGGAGCAAAATTCCGCCTCAATGCATTGAATCCGGCGCGGTCTTCCTCCAGCAGATTCAGCTTCAGATCGGCCATTTCCACCAGCAGCGGCCCTTTCTTTGACCATGCTGCCAGCTCATTCACCTCGCTCACCAGCGCCTGACCGAATAGCGCCGACGTCGCCAAGCACCACCACAGCATCGCCACGCAATACGCCGTCTTCATACGCAAGGCCTCCATACGGGGGGACAACAACAAAAAGACCAAAAGGGTCTGAATAGTATACGACCTCAGCCCAACGATGCCAAAAATCTGCGCCAACCTGCGTCATCTGCAAACAAAAAAGGGCGGACACATTGGTCCGCCCTTACATCGCGTCGTCGCGCCGGCGCGTGAGAAAAAAATCTACGCTAATCTGCCTCAATCTACGAAAAAACCGGCGGCCTGCATTGCCGCGCAACGGTAAGACATGCCGCCAAAATCTGCGCTAATCTGCGACATCTGCGGATAAAAAAACTCCCCCCCCACTCCTGACCGATTACTATTGGGGTAAGCGGCAACCCATTGATATTCGCAACCACTGCAAGCTGCACCTAGCGCATCCTCTCCCAGTCGTGCAGCTGGCTTCCAAACCGTGGCGTCAACAAGGTGTCAGCAAATGGACAACTTGGCGCCGTAGGCGCTCAACCATGCTTAACCCCAACCTTCAGGCTGGGGTGCGAGCCCCCCATGAGACAGTGCCTTGTAAAGGCACAACAGCGGGAAACGACCACCGACCGGCCCGCCCGCCGTCCA
>JAAZKQ010000812.1 GCA_012799755.1 Lentisphaerota bacterium
GGACTGGGTGGACGGGTGGACGGGCGGACAGGGTGGACTGGCGGACAGGGTGGACAGGGTGGACTGGGTGGACAGGGTGGACTGGGTGGACAGGGTGGACAGGGTGGACTGGGTGGACTGGGTGGACTGTATGTGCCATCGTTCATGCAGTCCATAGTGTCCATAGCGGGCTACGGCAAGCGGTCACTCATTGATATTCGCAGCACGGTCGGGCGAAGGCTGGCGTGGTTGGTTGGGGGACGGTGTTATGCGGAGTGGGCGGTTTGCGGGGTGATGTCAAGCTACGGGCTGCAAACCCGCAGCACAGCCGGGAAACAGGCGCTATCCATGTGAAGGCAGATAGTGTGGGCGGGAGAGAGCACGTGTTGTCGTCCATCGTGTCCATATTGTCCATATTGTCCATCGTTTTGCAGGTCACAGGCGGTCACGGGCTTTGCGTTGCAGCTCGCAGGAACACAGTTATCAATTGCTGACCGCTTACGCATTTTAGGCAAAAACTTTACACCGCGTGGGTGTCGGCTGCTGAATCGGGTTTATATTTTATCTTTCACTGTTTTGTCACCGGGTCAGTGAACTGGCTCTTGGTTTTGTGGACATGGAACAAAGAAAGCGATGGTCATGAGTAACGAGGATACATTGAAGGACCGGAGTCTGAGTTATCACGAGGCGCCGGCTCCCGGCAAGATCAGGGTTGAGCCGAGCAAGCCCTGCGAGACTCAGCAGGATTTGTCCTTGGCCTATACGCCGGGTGTTGCCGAGCCCTGCTTGGCGATCAAGGATGATCCGACCAGCGTTTATCGCTATACCAGCAAGGGTAACAGCGTCGCTGTAGTCAGCGATGGTACAGCGGTGCTGGGACTAGGCAACATCGGCCCGGCGGCGGGACTGCCCGTGATGAAAGGCAAGGCCGTGTTGTTTAAGCGCTTCGCCGATATTGACGCCGTTCCCATCTGTCTGAGCAAGGTTTTTACTGCCGATGGCCACACGGATGCCGATAAGTTGATTGCGGTAGTGGAGACATTGGAACCGACCTTTGGCGGCATCAACCTTGAAGACATTGCCGCGCCGGCTTGTTTCAAGGTCGAGACCGTGCTCAAGGAACGCATGGGCATACCGGTATTTCACGACGACCAGCATGGCACGGCCATCATCTCTCTGGCGGCCTTGTTCAATGCCGTGACCCTGACCGGGCGCAGCCTGGACACGCTGCAAGTCGTGGTCAATGGCGCCGGCGCCGCCGGCATCGCTTGCGCTGAATTTTACATTCTTGCCGGCGTGCGGCGTGAAAACGTGGTCATCTGCGACAGCCACGGCGTGGTTTACCAAGGCCGCGAAAGAGGTATGAATGCCAGCAAGCAACGCTTGGCGACCAGCAAGCCCTGCCGCACCTTGGCTGAGGCGATGGCGGGCGCCGACATGTTCCTGGGCTGCTCGGTCGGTCACTGTGTGACCCAGGATATGGTGCGCAGCATGGCGGCCAAGCCCATCGTCTTGGCCATGGCCAATCCCGTGCCGGAAATTTTTCCCGATGCCGCGTTGGCTGCCGGCGCCCACGTGGTGGGCACGGGTCGCACGGATTTTCCGAACCAGGTCAACAATGTCTTGGGTTTTCCCGGGATTTTCCGTGGCGCTTTGGATGTGCGTGCTCGCGATATCACGGATGAGATGAAGCTGGCGGCGTCGCGTGCCTTGGCGGAAGTGGCGCAGGCGCAGGTTCCGGCGGAAGTCAAGACCCAGTTGGCGAAGGCCTATCCGGCAGACGCGGCTGCGGGGGTATTTGACGGTGAGTGCCCGTTGAAGCCGAGCTATGTCATACCAAAGCCCTTTGATCCACGAGTGGTGCCGCACGTTGCGCGGCGCGTAGCCGAAGCCGCAGTGGCCCAGGGCAACGGAACGGCAACGACAGCGGATTTTGACGCCTACGAGGCCGCGCTGAGCAAGCGCTTGGCGCGTAGTTGAGCCGTCGCCGAGGATGGCGCTGCGGCGAAGCAATGGAACAGTGGCCGCCGTTGCTGGGTCGAAGCAAGCACACCTGCGGCGAATTCTTGATTAACGGCACGGGACTGCTACTGTAAACTCGTCACCTTGTGGAATCGCATGGCAGACGGGAAGATATGCGGAGATCAGTATCGTGCGGACAAATTGTCCGGCTTGATGCCCCGCTGGGTAACAACAGTAACTTTTGGATGACAAACACATGAACATGAAAACGAGATGGCTGACCGCGCTGGGAACGATGGTGGCGACGACGTGCTTGCGGGCCCAGGACATCGCCAACGCCGCCGCGCAGGCAGCAGAAGAAGCTACCGGCGAGTTGCCATCACTCACTTTGACTGACATCATGGTGCGTGGCGGCGAGTTAATGAAGGTCCTGGCGTTTCTCTCTTTCGTTGCGGTGGCCTTGGTGATCTTCTATGCTCTCACCTTTCGGGCCGGTCTGCTATTTCCCAAACAGTTCATCCTGGAGGCTCAGGACGCCGCTGAGCTTGGCGATCTGGCCACTCTCCGCGATCTTTGTCGCGAAAACAACTCTACTGCGGCCAAGATCATCCTGGCCACGCTGGAGAATTGTCCCGATAGCAAATCGCTGGATTATGGCCGCTTGCGCGATGCGATGGAGGACGAGGGGGGGCGTCAGGCTACTCTTCTCTGGTCTCGTCTCCAGTATTTGCTGGATGTGAGTGTCGTTTCGCCGATGGTTGGCTTGCTGGGCACAGTGTGGGGCATGATGGTGTCCTTTTCCGGTTTGGAGAGCGGTGTAAGCATTATCAACAAGGCTGATGCGTTGGCCAGTGGTGTATCCCAGGCCATGAACACGACCTTCGGCGGTTTGATCGTGGGCATTTTCGCCATGACGGCCTACGACATTTTCCGCGGTCGCCTCACCCGCCTGATCAGCTCAATGGAAAGTGCTTGCAATTCTGTGCTCCAGCGCTTGGTGCCGGTGGGTGGCAATGGCAATCGTTCCCTACGCTAACTCAGATGGAGCGCGCAGATGAATTTCCAAAAGAAAATCAGGACCAGTTCAGTTGGTTTTCAGATGGCGCCGATGCTGGACATTATTTTCATCATGCTTATCCACTTCATGGCGGCGACGATTTTTGCGCAGTGGGAGCACAAACTTGGCATCAAGGTGCCGACGGCGGACAGTGGCACGCGCGGGATACGTCAGCGCGGTGAAGTGATTATCAATGTGGACGAAGCCGGCACGATCTACATCAACAGCCAGGAAATGTCGGCGGAGCGTCTTGAGTCGTTGTTGGCGGAGATTGCGGACGCCTTTCAGGAATATCCTGTGGTTATTCGTGCGGACCGCAATACCCGGCATCAGTCGGTCATGACAGTGCTGGACATCTGTACTCGGGTGAAGATTCACAATGTCGCCTTTTCGTCCATACCTGCGGAGGGGCAGCTTGAATGACTCCGCGTAGTGACAATCGCAAATTCAAGTCTGTCTTTATGCCTCCCGTGTCCTTATTTATGGGGCTTGTGCTTGTGACGTTGCTACTGGCAGCGGTCGGAGTGCGTGGCCAACATGCCGTTGAAGATATTGCTGACGCCCGCACCCAATATGCTCACGCCATGGGCTTGCTGCGGCGGGAGTTCTATGACTTGGCTGAGCCGCAGTTTCGGCTTTTCATTGCCCGTTATCCAGATCACGCGCTGCTGCGGCAAGCCCGACTCTATCTGATTGAGTGCCTGCGAGGGCAGGGTAAAAAAGACGCTATGCTCCAGGAAATTGCCGAGTTCAAGAAGAACTATCCGACTGATACCAATCTCGAGAGCCTGACGCTCCTGGAAGCGGACACATATTTCAGCAACGGTCAGTATGAAACGGCAGCGGCGCTTTTTGCCGCTTTGTTTGCCGGTGAGGACACTCAGCGGGCGGAGCAGGCGCGCTATTTCTGGGGCCAATGTCAACTGAAGTTGAAGCGCCAGGATGAGGCGATGGCGGCTTTTCGGGTTCTGTCAACGCAGCCCTTTGCCGAGGGCTATGTGTACCGTCCCTATGCAGTGTATTATCTTGGCTGGATGGCCTTGCAACGCGGTCACTATAGCGAAGCGGTGGCTACCTTCACCCGCCTGCAGGCCGGCACGGGCATTCCCGAGGTACTGGTGGACAACGCATCCTACCGTTTGGCGGAAGCACTACTGGGAGCGAAACGGGAAGCCGAGGCGCTACAGGCTTACGAGAAGTACATCGCCAGCTTTCCCAACGGGCAATACGGTCGCGAGGCCCGCCGCCGACGGATTGAATTGCTCGGTCGGGTCGGCGAGCATGCCCGGGTGGTGGCGATGTGCAACGAATGGTTGCAGCTTTACCCGGAACAAGCTGCGGCTGACTACGCTCTGCACTTCATTTTTGCTCAGGCACTGCTGGAAACCGGCGACTACGAGCGGGCGCAGTATTATTTTGAACGCTTGGGCAACGATCCGACGGTGGCGGAAGAACTGCGCCGAGTCGCTCGCGCCTACACCATCAACTGCCTGTTCATGGCCGGCCAATACGCCGTCGTCGAGGATTATGCGCAGGCTTTTCTCACGGATTTTCCGACTGCGGCAGAGCGCGGCAACGTGCTGCTCTGGCGTGCTCGCGCGGCGCTGGAGAACAATCGGCTCAGTGACGCAGAAGCGGCCGGCAAGGCCGCCATGGTCTTTTTTCGCGACGACGTAAAACATGCCCTGTCAGTTACCGGATTGCTGGTGGTTATACTCGGCAAGCAAGAAAAGTGGTCTGAGGCGGCGGAGGTATTACGAGGCTTGGCTGGCCGCAATGATGTGCCTGACCCCGCGCGCCTGCGTCTTCGGGCGGCGGAAATCGCTTACAAGGCCAAGGATTACGAGAAGGCGAAAGCCGACTGCCTCTTTTTGGTGGAAAAATATCCCCAGGAAGACGAATTGCTGCGAGCGGCGAAAAATTATCTATTGCGCATTGGCTTGGATAATAAGGACTATGTGAGTGCGCAGCGCTATGCCGAAGAGTTGCTGCCTGCCGCGCCGCTTGATGAGCAAGTGCTCTTGACCCAGACGCTGGCAGTCCTGCATTACAACCAAGGCGACAGCGCGGCCGCCATTGCAGTGTTGCAGGACATGTTGTCCAAACCGGGACTTCCCGAGCGTAAAGTTTTGCCCCTGAAGGTGTTTTTAGGGCGTATCCTGCTGGAAACCGAGCGTCAGCGCGAGGCTTTGCCGATTTTCAGTGAATTGTTGAATTCGGCGGATGAGGCTGCGTTGCGGGAGTTGCTCGGTCCCGGCACGCTCTATCAACTCGGCGAAGCTGGAGACAAACTGAAGGAATATGCCTTGGCCGAGCAGGCTTGGCAGGCGCTCATTGCCCGTCAGGATCCGGTTTGGACCACACGCGCA
>JAAZKQ010000813.1 GCA_012799755.1 Lentisphaerota bacterium
CGCACGATTGTTGCTCAGGCCAAGAAAATTGACAAGCCCCTGCGGCTGGTGTCCAGCGCGTTGAATTTGAGTTCTTTTTCGCTGTACAACAAACAGGGCTTTGTGCCGTATTGCGTGTACCAAGATATGGAATTCACGGTGCCGCCGGACGGCTATGAGGTGACCTTGCCGGCTACGCTGCGGACTCGCGAGGGAACACTGGCTGACCTGGATGAGATTGTGGCCTTGGAACGGGAGGTCTCAGGCATTGAACGACCGGGCGACTACGAGCATTTCCTCTCCAATCCCGACGGTTACTGGCATGTGTCGGTCTGCGATTCCATGGACGGCGGCATTGACGCAGTGATGGTGTCGGTGAACAGCCCGCCGACGACCATGATTGGTCCAGGCTGTGCCCGTGATGCCGAGACGGGCTCAGCCGTGTTGCTGGCCGAGCTCAATCGTTTCCGCAATCGCAGCATTGTCGCCTTGATTCCTTGCGCCTGCCGTAAAATGGTTGATCTGGGCTATCAACTCGGCGCCAAGAACAAGGAGCTGCATTTTACGCAGATCATTGGCGAGATTCCCAAGATCAATGGCTGGGCATTTCCGACCTTCATGCCTGAAACCGGTTAAGGAAACAAGGGCGGCGACCTGCCGATTCTAAGCGGCGGCGCGAACCTTCAGCGGGAGAGTATCTGTCGCAGCTTGGCAAGGGTCACGGGCTTCTGCAGAAAGGCGTCAAAAAGCTGCTGTTCGCTTTCGCCGTCGCTCAGGCTGCCGGCAGATATGGCGATGAGGCGGATGCTTGACCAGTCGTTGTTGCTCCGAATGCGCCTGGCCAGCTCAAAACCATCCATGTCCGGCATCCAGATGTCCGTGAGAACAAGGTCCGGTCGCAGGCCCTCTTCGAGCATGGCCAGGGCCTTGTATCCAGAGGCGGCGCTGTGGGTCTGGCAGCCGAGTCGTTGGGCCATAATGGCGAGAACCTTGAGGTTCATGGCGACGTCGTCCACCAGCAGCAGGGAGAGCTCCAGAGGTGGGCATGGGCTGCTTTTGGGCGTGTCCGTAGCCGTTGCGGCATCGAATACCGCGCTGTCTCCGCAGGCTTGATCTGTTGGCTGGCGGCGGCTGAAGGCCACTTTGGGCAATTCAATGGCAAAGCAGCTGCCGAGGCCCCTTTCGCTAGTCAGGGTCAGGTTGCCGCCCATGCGTTCAACCAGCCGTTTGACGATGGGCAGCCCCAGCCCTGTGCCGTTTGCCTCGGTGCGCGAGCCGCGTATGGTGCTGTCCTGGACAAAGGGGTCAAAAATTTTTCTCTGCTTATACTTGGGGATGCCGATGCCGGTATCGCTGACTTTAATGACCAGCGTGCCCTGACTGTCATTGCTTGGGGTGAAGTGGTAGTCAATGGTGATGCCGCCGTGCTGGGTGAATTTGACGGCGTTGCCGACCAGGTTGAGCAGTATTTGCCGCAGGCTGCGGGCATCAACATAGACCCAGGGGAAGTCAGCCGCTTCGCTAATGGAGAGCGTCAGGCCTTTTTCGTCAAGGCGGTGGTGGAAGATCAGGGCGATGTCTTGACAGAGGGCCTTAAAGTCGGTCCTGCTTGTTGCAAAATCCATTTGATTGGACTCAATTTTGGACAGATCCAGGATGTCGTTGATCAGATTGAGGAGTGAGACGCCGGCCACATTGATGGCTTGCAGGTATTCGTTTTGTTCTGTCGGGGGGATATGATCGTGTTGCAGCAGCTCGCTGAAGCCGATGACGGCATTGAGCGGAGTACGTATTTCGTGGCTCATGGTCGCCAGAAACATCGTTTTGGCCTGGTCGGCGTTCTGCGCGTCCGCCACAGCCAAGCCGAGCTGGTGGTTCAGCAGTGACAGCTCAGCATTGCGGCGGCTACGGCTGCTGATGACGA
>JAAZKQ010000814.1 GCA_012799755.1 Lentisphaerota bacterium
AGACACGACGCCATAATCTGCGTTAATCGGCGAAATCTGCGGATAAAAAACACAGCCCGCGCAATCTGCGGATAAAAAACACTATTTACTCAACGCTGATTTCGTAGAGCATTTGCGCGCCGAAGTCGCCTTTGACCGCGAGGTCAATGCTGAGGGCACCGTCAACAACGCTGCTGGGCAGCTTGGCAAGGCGTTTGCCGCTGAGATCAATTTGCCAGACAGTGGCCTTTGCGGGCTCGGCGAGTCTCAGGGCGACCTTCGCACGACCATTGCGAACCAGATGCTGGGCTTTGCCCCAGCCCAAGGTGGTCTTGCGCGCTTTTTCCATGAATCGGGCACCTTCGTTCTGCAAATCAGTCAGGTGCGAGAGCAGGAGACGTTTGCTGCTGACGATGGGTTCATCGCTGAGGCTGGACACCCACACCGTCGCGTCGGTATCAAGGATGGTGATGGTCACCGCATCCGTGCTGATGACTTGGCCGGCCGGGGCGAAGCCGCCGGCGGTACGCGGGGTGTTGAGGATCATGGTATCCTCCGGCGCATTGATCATGAATTGTCCATTGACCGATTCGGTAATGTTCTCGCTCAGATTGCTACGATTGCCGGCCGGCAGCCAGCCTTTTTTCCGGAACAGCGCATCAAGGGCCTGACCGGCCTCCGGTGAGCGCGCTTCCTCCGTAAGCTGAATGGCGGCCTTCGGGGCGCGGTCGGAAAGCCCCAGACTCACATCGGCCGGCACCTTCGCGCCACTGTCGTCAACAAAGATGCCGACTTGTGCAATGGCGTTGAAATTCTGCCAAGCCGGCACCACACTGGCGCGCGGGACGTTGCGTTCATCGGCAAGGTGCTTTTTATCCATGGTGATAGCCACGGTGCGTTCGGCGGACCCAAGATCGCCGCGCAGGTAGAGGCAGAGCGAAGCGCGGTCGGCGGCCTGGTTCAGCGGGTCAGACACCAAATCGAAATAGCCCGCCGAGCGCACCGCAAACATATTGCTGCCGTGGCTGTAGGCGAAACGCCACAGGCCGTCCCAGTTCTGCAAGGCCGCCATGCAGCCCGTGAGAATGCCGCCCACGCCGCGGTAACGACCCGGGCCGGAGTAGTTCCACTCGGTAATGGTCATGGGCTTGTCCAAGTGGCGAATATAGCCGCAGTGCGAGCCGCCCATCACGCCGCGCTTGACCACGCTGTCATTGTTGCAGCGGGACGGCAGACGCCATTTTTCCTTGATAAACTGCGGATGGTCAACGTAGAAATGGTCATCCACGTAGTCGTACTCATCGCGGGCGATCTGCGCCCAGGTGGTTTTGCCGCTGTTGTTCATGTCGCTGAGCAGCGCCTTGCAGCCGAGCTCATTGCGTATGAAGTCCTTCATGCGCTTGTAGAAGCTGATTTGCTTCTCGGCGAAGAACAGATCAAGGTCGCGCCGTTCATTGGGGGTGGCGGTGGACGATCTGGGCAACGGGCACAGCTCCTCGGCAACTTCCCGGCCCCAAGCGGCATCACGGGCCTGCTTGCTGGGATACTTGGCCTTGAGCCAGTCATTCCAGGCGCGCAGCCACTCGGCTTCAAGATGCGCTTCCATCGGTCGGTAAAGCATATGCGTATCAATGAGGCCTTCATTGATGAGGCAGATGAAGGTCAGTGACGGGTCCTTGGCGTAGCTCAGGCCGGTATGAGGATTGACGTGGGTGAGCAGGTTGCGGGTGAACTTCTTGAGATTCTCAAAGGCATTGTCGTTGATGAGGCAGAGGCGTTTGTACATCTGCGTGGCCAGCATGCCTTCCATGCCCGGCCAGATTTCGCTGTTGTAGACATCGCGCGACACATAGGTGTCGGTGGTGGCGTAGAGACCGCGCTTCTTCATGGCGGCGAACATCGCGTCAAACTGCGCCATGCGCTCAGGGTGCAGCTGCGTGGAATCACCAGGTATATCCTTGATGGTGATATTCCGCTCATAGTGATGATAACGCACGGCGTTGTAGCCCAGGCGGAACAAACGCTCGGCAAGAATCTCGCTCTCCTCAGGCGTGATGTTATGCGCGCTGAAACAGAAATTCACGCCGTAAAAACGCTGCGGCACTCCTGGCAAGTTCTCGAACTCGAAATTGGGGCCGACGGCGCGCAGATAGCCGTGCTTGCCGGCGGGCGCGTCGTGTTTGAGCACACCACTGAGGTCCAGCGCTGACCCGGGCTCAATGTCCAACTTGGTGTCAAGCGGAATCCAGTCCTCATTGGCCGTAAGGGTAAAGGGCACGTCGCGCTCAAAATTGATTTTTTCCGACAAGGTCAGGGTGAAGGCGACAACGTAGGGCGTGTTGGCCTTCCAAGTCTGGCCCTCATCGGACATGGCGCCGATGCGAATGCTGAAGTTGCTGCCCCACTGGCGGCTATCCTGCAGGAGAATATGGCGCGAGACCGGCACGGTGATGCTGAGCAGGCCCGCCGTGGTGTCAACGGCCAAATGCTCGGCGCTCTGTGAGAAAATATGGATTTTCTCACTCTGCTCAGCGGGAAGCACGCCGAGCTCTTTACGGTTGGCAAAATATGGCCGCCCGGCGCAGAAGGCGCCTTCCAACGACACGATGGCATACAGCGTGTTGGCCTCGAGATCGGCAGTGGGCGTAAGAGTATAGTGGAACTGGATACTGTTGTCGCCAACGATGTCGTATTTGAGCCGCATGGCGACCTTGGCCGGATCGTCGGCCGCGCCGCCGACGGCCTCAATCAGCCCCTCGGGCGGCACATTGTAGTTCGGGGCCGCAAAACTCCGTCCCCGCCAGCCAAGGAGATAATAGCCCGCGCTGACGGTGGCAATGTTCTGGTCGTCCTTGCTGATCTGGAATCTGCCATTAATATCCATGGACACATCCCAGTCCGCATGGACCAGGCCAAAAACGCAGCAACACAGAGCGACAATCAAATACTTGCGTAGCTTCATGGTACTTCCTTTCAGTAGTTCTTCCTCATCTGGGTGATCATCTGCTGCTTCGCGGATAAATCGGCCAACCGGTTATCTGGCATCTTTCTTCGCGTCTTCGCGTAAGGTAAAAAACACACAGGCGTCTATTTACTCGACGCTGATTTCGTAGAGCATTTGCGCGCCGAAGTCGCCTTTGACCGCGAGGTCAATGCTGAGGGCGCCGTCAACAACTGCGCTGGGCAGCTTGGCAAGGCGTTTGCCGCTGAGGTCAATTTGCCAGACGGTGGCCTTTGCGGGCTCGGCGAGTTTCAGGACGACCTTCGCGCGACCATTGCGAACCAGATGCTGGTTTTCGCCCCATCTCAAGGTGGTCTTGCGTGCTTTTTCAAAGAACAGGGTACCTTCGTTCTGCAAGTCGGTCAGGTGCGAAAGCAGAAGACGCTTGCTGCTGACGATGGGTTCGTCACTGAGGCTGGACACCCACACCGTCGCCTCGGTATCAAGGATGGTAATGGTCACCGCATCCGTGCTGATGACCTGGCCGGCCGGAGCGAAGCCGCCTGCGGTACGCGGGGTGTTGAGGATCATGATATCCTCGGGAGCGTTGATCATGAATTGTCCATTGACCGATTCGGTAATATTCTCGCTCAGATTGGTACGATTGCCGGTCGGCAGCCAGCCCTTTTCCCGGAACAATGCATTGAGAGCCTGGCCGGCCTCAACGGAGCAGGCTTCTTCCGCAAGGTGAATAGCGGCCTTCGGGGCGCGGTCGGAAAGCCCCAGACTCACATCGGTCGGCACCGTCGCGCCGCTGTCGTCAACAAAAATGCCGACCTGCGCAATGGCGTTGAAATTCTGCCAAACCGGCACCACACCGGCGCGCGGGGTGTTGCGTTCATCGGCAAGGTGTTTTTTATCCATGGTGATGGCCACGGTACGCTCTGCGGGCCCAAGATCGCCGCGCAGGTAGAGGCAGAGCGAGGCGCGGTCGGCGGCCTGGTTCAGCGGGTCTGCCACCAGATCGAAATAGCCCGTTCTGCGCACTGAAAACATATTGCTGCCGTGGCTGTAGGCGAAACGCCACAGGCCGCTCCAGTTCTGCAGGGCCGCCAGGCAGCCCGTGAGGATGCCGCCCACGCCGCGGTAACGGCCTGGGGCGGAGTAGTTCCACTCGGTGATGGTCATGGGCTTGTCCAAGTGGCGAATATGACCGCAGGGCGAGCCACCCATCACGCCGCGCTTGACCACGCTGTCATTGCTGCAGCGGGACGGCAGACGCCATTTATCCTTGATAAACTGCGGGTGATCAACATAGAAATGGGCGTCCACGTAGTCGAACTCATCGCGGGCGATCTGCGCCCAGGTGTTTCTGCCGCTGTTGTTCATATCGCAGAGCAACGCCTTGCAGCCAAGCTCATTGCGCAAGAAGTCCTTCATGCGGTTATAGAAGCTGATTTGCTTCTCGGCGAAGAACTGCTCAAGGTCACGCAGTTCACCAGAGGTACCAGTAGATGGTTTGGGCAGCGGGCACAGCTCCTCGGCAACTTCCCGGCCCCAGGCGGCATCACGGGCCTGCTTGCTGGGATACTTGGCCTTGAGCCAGTCATTCCAGGCGCGCAGCCATTCGGCTTCAAGATGCGCTTCCATCGGTCGAAAGATCATCAGCGTGTCAATGATGCCTTCGTTGACGACGCAGATGAAGGTCAGTGACGGGTCCTTGGCGTAGCTCAGGCCGGTATGAGGATTGACGTGGGTGAGCAGGTTGCGGGTGAACTTCTTGAGATTCTCAAAGGCATTGTCGTTGATGAGACAGAGGCGCTTGTACATCTGCGTGGCCAGCATACCTTCCATGCCCGGCCAGATTTCGCTGTTGTAGACATCGCGCGACACATAGGTGTCGGTGGTGGCGTAGAGACCACGCTTCTTCATGGCGGCGAACATCGCGTCAAACTGCGCCATGCGCTCTGGGTGCAGCTGCGTGGAATCACCGGGTATATCCTTGATGGTGATATTCCGTTCATAGTGATGATAGCGCACGGCGTTGTAGCCCAGGCGGGACAAACGCTCGGCGAGAATCTCGCTCTCCTCAGGCGTGATGTTGTGCGCGCTGAAACAGAAATTCACGCCGTAAAAGCGCTGCGGCACCCCGGGCAAATTCTCGAACTCGAAGTTGGGGCCGACGGCGCGCAGATAGCCGTGCTTGCCGGCGGGCGCGTGGTGCTTGAGCACGCCGCTGAGGTCCAGCGCCGACCCGGGCTCAATGTCCAACTTGGTGTCCAGCGGAATCCAGTCCTCATTGGCCGTAAGGGTGAAGGGCACGTCACGCTCAAAATTGATTTTTTCCGGCATGGTCAGGGTGAAGGCGACGACGTAGGGCGTGTTGGCCTTCCAGGTCTGGCCCTCATCGGACATGGCGCCGATGCGAATGCTGAAGTTGCTGCCCCATTTGCGGCT
>JAAZKQ010000815.1 GCA_012799755.1 Lentisphaerota bacterium
GGCTTGGCGGTTAAAAATTTAGGTTGTGGACGTCAGCCCAACCACAAAAATTTCCGTGTATTCCGTGTATTCCGTGGTTAAAAACCACCCAAGACAAAATTTCGTGCCTTTCGTGTTTTTCGTGGTTATCCCCACCCAAAACAAACCTTCCGTGTTTTTCGTGTTTTTCTCAGTTAGCGGCGCGGTTGGCCGCCATCATGGCCATGAAGAAGGCAAAATAGACAAAGCCGACCATGCCGCCGACGATGGCGTACATCACCGGCTCCACCAGCCGTGAAAGCAATTTCACCCGCCGTTGCAGCAAATCTTCGTAGTAGTCGGCGACTTGCATCAAGGAGCTGTCGAGCCCGCCGCTTTGTTCGCTGACAGCGATCATGGCGCGGGCCATGGGGCAAAGCCCGGCCAGGGCGGTCTGCTCAAAAGCTGTTGACAGGGAGCGTCCTTCGCGCACCTGTTGGCGCATCTTGCGGAATTGCGCCGCATAATGCCAGTTCCCCATGGTGTTTTCGACCAGTTCAAGCGCGGTGATAATGCCGACGCCGCTGCCCAGCAGAGCGCCGAGGGTGCGACACCACATGGTGTTGGCGTGGGCGCGGAAGGTGCCGCCAAGCAAAGGGATATGCAACAACCAGGCATCAACGGTTTCCCCGCTGCCGCGCTGACGACGCGACAGCACAAAGAGAATTGCCAGCACTATGGGCGCCGCCAGGATATACAAACCATAGCTCTGGACGAAGGCGGTGACATCCAGCAGTGCCTGGGTGATGGGCGGCAGGCGCCCGGCCGAGCCTTGGCGGCCTTGGATGAAGACCATGACCTTGGGAATGACCTTGGTGGCCATGAACCACGCCACCCCCATGCCGGCGACCACCACAAAGGCCGGATACGAAAATGCTTGCAGCAAATCACCGCGCAGACGGCGGGCTCTTTCCATCAGCTCGCTGGCATAGGCGAACATGCGGTCCAGGGTGCCGTTGGACTCGCCGACTTGCACCAGGCCAATGCTGACACGACCAACAAAGGGCGCATGCTCTTGCAACGCGACGCTCAGGGCGCTGCCCTCGCGAACCCGGTCGTGTATGCGCGCATAAGCTGAACGCAGCGCCGGCGAACATTGCTCGCCGACGGTGGTGATGCCCAGCAAAATCGGGACATCGCCGGCCAGAACCGAGGCCAACTGCCGAAAGCTCAATTCCAGCTCTGCCGATGACACGAGGTATTTGGCCAGGCGACGGATCAAGGCATTTTCGCCGGCGGCGCCGGCTGGCGCCTCACGTATATTCAGCACGGTTGCACCGTCCGCCCGCAACTGTTGCGTCGCCTCAGCGCTGCTGGCAGCGGTCAAGCGGCCCGTTTTGCGGGCGCCGTTTTTAAGAATGGCGTAACGAAATACCGGCATTAGTCATTTTCTCCGCAAGTCTCTGCTGCTTCCTCGGGCAACTCGTCCAGAAAAGCGACCCGCTCCACTTCTTCGGGGGTAGTCAAACCGGCCGTGATTTTGGCAATGCCGTCCTGGACCAAGGTGGCATTGCGTCCCTGACCAAAACCGATTTCGTGCAGGCGCGCCTCGCTGTCGCCGTGCATAATCGCCTCGCGCAGGACGGAACTGATTGGCAGCATTTCATAGAGGCCGATACGACCGGCATAACCGGTTCCTGCACAGAGCGGGCAACCGACGGCCTTGGGCGCCATGGCGCCGGCCGGCAAACCAACCAAGCGCCCCGACGCCGGCGTCATGTGCAGACAATGCGGACAGGGGCGGCGCACCAGCCGCTGTGCCACCGCCAGGCGCAAAGTCGAGGCCAGCAGGTCACGCGGCACCCCCAAGTTCAAGAGCCGCACAACCACGCCGGTGGCGTCATTGGTATGCACCGTGGAAAGGACCAGATGCCCGGTCAAAGCCGCCTTGACCGCAATGTCAGCGGTTTCGGCATCGCGGATTTCGCCGATCATAATCACATCCGGGTCATGCCGCAGGGCGCTACGCAGGGCGCGGTTAAAGCTGACCCGTTCGCTGTCAACCCGCACCTGGGTGATGCCGTCCAGCGGAATTTCAACCGGGTCCTCGATGGTGAGGATGTGCAGATTGCCCGGCTCCTTGAGTTTGCGCAAGCCGGCATAGAGCGTGGTGGTTTTGCCGCTGCCGGTCGGCCCGGAGAGCAGGATGATGCCATGCGGATAACGCAGCGCCGACGAGTAGAGCTGGAAATGCTGCGGCGACATCCCCAGCTGAGAAATGTCCGAGAGGTTTTCCGCACTGCGGGCCGTCGCCAGGATGCGCACGGTGATTTTTTCCCCGCGAATGGTCGGCACCGTCGCCACCCGCATGGAGATGGATTCGCCCTGATTTTCCATGGTCATTTGGCCGTCCTGGGGCACGCGATGCTCGGCAATATCGAGATGGGCGGCTACTTTCACCGCGGAGACAATCTCAGCGGTCTGCTCCCTGGTCAACTCCTGGTCAACGCGCATCAGCCCATCCATGCGCATGCGCACCAGTCCGCGGTCTTCCTGTGGGTCAATATGCAGGTCCGAGCTATGCGCTTGCAGCGCCCGTCTGAGCATGCGCGAAAACATGCCCAAGGGAGTATCGCCGGCAATTTCATCCGTCGGGTAATATTGCTGAATGGCCTGCGGGACACGCTCCTGCTCAAGCGCCGGCACCACGCGGACGCGCAGGCCGTGCCTGGTCTCCAACTGCATCAGCGCCGCGTCAATGTCGCCGCCGGCGGAAACCACATCCAGGCAGTCATCGCGGACAGCCACCGGCAGGATGCCATGCCGCCGCGCCATGGCCCCCGGCACCCAGGCGATGACCTCCGGCGGCACCAGCACCCTGGCGACGTCAATGGGAATGACGCGGCTGTTCGCAGTTGACTGTTCAGAGTTCGACATAAAAGCTCTCAAAGACGAAAGTAAGCACCAAATCTCCTGGTTTTTTCGTAAAATGCTCTTGGTTGAGCAGTGGATTTTCGCTGGTCAGGACGACATTGCGGATGCGACAGGGTGATTGCGATTTGGCAATTTCGGTCAGGAAGCCATAAATTCCGCTGAAATTGCCGGTCAGCACGCAGGCTTGGCAAAGCCTGGGCAAGGGAAAGTCGTCCTGCGCTTCGCAACGCGTTGCGCTTTGCACCATCAGTCCATGCTTGACAATCAGGCGGCTTAGATTTTCCAGGGCTTCGCGGGCATGTTCCCGGCTGCCATTGCGTCGTTCTTCCAGAACAGCGCGGGTTTCATGCCGCTCCCTTTCCAAGGAAGCTTGCAGGCTTTCGCTCAGGAGCTCGGCTTCCTGCACCTCATTGTCGCTGCCCGGCGCGGGGACGCAAGCCGGGACGCTTTGCTTGCTGAGTTCTTTTTCCAGCGTGGTGACGGCCTTGTGTCGGGCGTCAAGCAGGTTGCGCCGGGCCGCAACGACCATGATCATGGCCAGGATGATGCCGAACACCATGCGGTAAAAGGTGTTGAATCGGCCCCAGAAGGCCAGGAATTCATCCCGCCATTGCCGGAATGTTCTGCGGATATAGCGCATCATGGCTGCACCTCCGTAGGGACAATCCGGTAGACGAAAGACAACTCGTGGCGACCGCCTTCGGCCACGGTAACAGAATCCTGCCTGACGCTCATGCCGCAGGGACGCAAGGCCTCATTCAGCGTGCGGACGAAATCCGCCAGGCCCTCCTGCCAGCGCGTGCGACCGCGGATTTCAATGCTGTCCTGAGTCGGCGAATTGCTGATGCTTTCCAGTTTGGAATAGGGCGGCATGGCGGTGGCGACAGTTTCAATGATCGGCAGCAGCCCCTTGGGCAAAACTGCGGTGTTGAGCAGAGCGTTGCGGCGCTGGATTTCAGCATCGCGCTGCTTGCGCAGCAGGGCGCTTTTGTCTTTGGCGCTCTTGCGGGCGCTTTCGAGTATGCCCCAGGCTTTTTTGCGCTCCTGCAGTGCGGCTTCTTCCTTCACCAGGCTGCGCCAATTGGCGAAGATGCCGGCGCCGGTAATGAAAACGATAGCGAGAAAAAGCCAGGTGCCGACTCGGTAGGGATCGCGGTGCGGCGGCGTCGGGCCGACGAGCGGACAGATGGCGCCGGCATACTTGGCAATGTCTGCGCAGACGACCTCGATAAACTCATCGAGCACATCGCCCAGGGCAAGCAGGGCGACTTCGCTGGCATTTTGCACTGATTGCTTGAGTCGCTCGCTTCCGGCTGCATCTGCCGTTTTCATGCAGGTCACGGCGCAGACGGGAATTTTGGCGTGCGCGGCCAGTCGTCGTGAGGCGCGTTCGATGCGTTCGCGGTCGCGCTCCGTATCTGGGTCAGGGCGGCTGCCCACTGGCAAGGTGGCAGTGACCAGCGGTATGTCACCGAGGCCAGGCGCGGCGTAGAAGGTCTCTGTTTCCTTGATGAAGAGGAGGCGGTTTTCACCGCCGGGATTGCGTCGGCTGAACCAGCCCAGCATGGCCATTTCGATGGCGCCGCCGCCAAGGAATTTCAGTCCCCGGTCCAGCGCCAGTCGTTCAAAGTAGCGCAATTGGTCATCCTGGAATGCCGCCAGCAGCCATGTATCGGGGTCTGCGCCCAGGCCATAGAAGTCGGCATTGGTCGCGGCCAGGCGCAAGTTGTCAGCGTCTGCGCCCAGGCTCTGTGCAGTTTCATAGCGCAGTGCCGTCTGCAATTCCTCGGGATCGGCATCCAGAGGCGCCTTGAACGTAACGCTGTGAACTTCTGCGCTCAGCAATACCGCCATGCGACGGGCGTGATGCGTCTCCGCAAAGGTCAGGAGCTCCTCGGGCAGACGCAACACGCTGCCGGCAGCAGTCTCCATTCCCAGCACCGACCAGCGGCCGCGGGCATACGTCGCCACGACAACACGCCATTGCGTTCCATCATGGAGATATATCGCTGTCCTTTTTCCTCGCTTAAACATGACGCTTTCTTTTTATCGGTAATGTGCGAAATCTTAAGAACGCCAAATGATACGCCATCTCACCCAGGGCGGCGTCGCCCCTGGCGGGAAGCTTGCCCCGGAGGGGCAACACCATGCTTAACCCAGGTGGAGCTGTGCGAAGCACAGCGGAACCTGGGGGGCGACACCCACACAACTGGAGCCCCGGAGGGGCGGCACTATCGTAAATGGATGTGCGGTGACAAATGAAGACACATGAGATGCCAACGCTTTTTCCTTTGCCTTAGATTTGTATTGTCCATGCTGATTCAAGTGTCGCCTCTCCGAGGCTAGGATTTTTGGGGATGCCCCACCCCAGGTTCCGCTTCGCTGCACCTGGGGTTACTCATGGTGCAGCCTCTCCGAGGCTGGCCGGTGGCATGCTCCTTGCTGCCCCTGGTTCCGCTTCGCTGCACCTGGGGTTACTCATGGTGCAGCCTCTCCGAGGCTGGCCAGTGGCATGCTCCTTGCTGCCCCGGGTTCCGCTTCGCTGCACCTGGGGTTACTCATGGCGCCGCCTCTCCGAGGCTTAGGTTGTGGATGGGTAGTCCACCCTAAGTTCATCTGTGTCTATCCGTGGTTAAAAACACCCCCAAGACAAAACTTTCGTGTATTCCGTGTGTTCTGTGGTTAAAAACACCCCAAGACAAAATTTTCGTGTATTCTGTGTGTTCCGTGGTTAAAAACACCCCCAAGACAAAA
>JAAZKQ010000816.1 GCA_012799755.1 Lentisphaerota bacterium
GGCGTAAAAAGGGAAGACCTTGCATAGGTTCCATTGCCTCTTTGGCGCCAGTCAGCTTCGCCGACTGGCGCCAAAGAGGCCGAGGAACACGAACATAAACGGCGCTCCACCCAGGGCGACGCTCCGCATTCGGCGTCGCTTTGCCCTGGGCTATCATAGCTCGCGCTTTCAGCGCTCAAATGTCAGGGAAAAGATGTTTTGGCAGTAAGGCGGTCAGAATGACCGCAGGAACAACAGTTATCAATCGGTGGCCGATTACGACTGGGTGCACAGGGTGGGGCGCTTGGTGGTGGCGACTGTGCCAAAATGGCGCAGTCACGCGGCGGAGAGAGCTGGTGGCCGGCTGGAGTGACCAATCACAATACTTGGCATGTATTCTGCTATAACACTTTCAGTATAGTGCAACACAAACACCAAGGGGCCGGCGTAAGCGGGCCAAGGAGGACGAACGATGAACTGCGATAAATTTACTGAAAAATCCAGTGAAGCCCTGAGGGCGGCGCAACAGAGCGCGGCGACGATGAATCACCAGGAGCTGACGGACCTGCATCTGTTGGCGGCCTTGCTCAAGGATAGTGATGGCATGGCATCGGCTTTGCTGCAGGAGATGAACCAGGATCCCAGGCAGATCAATCAGGAGATTGACCAGGCCTTGGCGCGCATTCCACAGGTGACCGGCGCCGGCGCCAGGCAAGTGTACATGGGCCGTGACGGTATGAAGATTCTACAGGCTGCCGAAGAGAAAGCCGCTCAGCTTAAGGATGAGTACATCAGCGTTGAGCATTTGCTCTACGGCATTATCAATGCGGGCCGTGAAGCGGCGAAGATCTTGAAACAACATGGCGTCAACGAAGACAGTTTGTTGCGGGCTATGCAGAGTGTGCGAGGCAATCAGCGGGTGACTTCGGCGACGCCGGAGGCGACTTTTCAGGCGCTGGAGAAATACGGCAAGGACTTGACCGCGCTGGCGCGGCAGGACAAGCTTGATCCGGTGATTGGCCGCGACGAAGAGATTCGCCGCGTGATACAGATTTTGTCCCGGCGCACGAAGAACAACCCGGTGTTGATCGGCGAGCCCGGCGTGGGCAAGACGGCGATTGTCGAAGGCTTGGCTTTACGCATCACCAATGGCGACGTGCCGGAGGGCCTGAAGGAGCGTCGCTTGATTGCGCTGGACATGGGCGCACTGATTGCCGGTGCAAAGTACCGCGGCGAATTCGAGGAGCGGCTGAAAGCCGTGCTCAAGGAAGTGACGTCCGCCAAGGGCGAAGTCATTCTCTTCATTGACGAATTGCACACGGTGGTTGGCGCCGGGGCGGCTGAAGGCGCCATGGACGCCGGCAATCTGCTCAAGCCGATGCTGGCGCGCGGCGAGCTGCACTGCGTTGGCGCGACGACGCTCAACGAATACCGCAAGCACATTGAGAAAGACGCCGCGCTGGAGCGCAGTTTCCAGACCGTACTGGTGGAACAGCCGAGCGTGGAAGATACCATCTCCATTTTGCGCGGTTTGCGCGAGCGCTACGAAATACACCACGGCGTCAGCATCCGTGACGCTGCGCTGGTGAGTGCCGCCGTGCTTTCCGACCGCTATATCTCCGACCGTTTTTTGCCGGACAAGGCCATTGACTTGATTGACGAGGCGGCGGCGAAACTGCGCACGGAGATTGATAGCAGTCCGGCTGAGCTTGATGAGGTCATGCGTCGCAAGATGCAGGTGGAAATCGAACTCACCGGCTTGCGCAAGGAAAAGGACGACGCTTCGCGGGAGCGCGCCGAGAAACTTGAGCAGGAACTGGCTACGCTGCGGGAGAAGGCCGACGCCCTGCAGGCGCGTTTGGAAGCTGAGAAGAGCGGCATTGCCAAGCTTCGTGAGTTGAAGGAAGCCATGGAGCTGGCCAAGAGCAGCATGGCAAAAGCCGAGCGCGAAGGTGATCTCGGCAGGGCATCTGAGCTCAAATATGGTACCATTCCCGGCTTGGAACAGCAGATGCGGGATGCCGAAGCGCAAATACAGCAACAGAACGGCGACCGACTATTGAAGGAAGAGGTGGACGAAGAGGACATCGCTGAGATCATCAGCCGCTGGACGCACATACCCGTGGCCAAGCTCATGGAAGGCGAGCGCGAGAAGCTGCTGCGGCTGGACGATCAGCTCCACGAACGCGTGATCGGTCAGGACGAGGCCGTGCAGGCCGTCGCGGAGGCGATTCTGCGTGCCCGGGCGGGCCTGAAGGACCCGCGGCGCCCCAATGGCAGCTTCATCTTCCTGGGGCCGACGGGCGTAGGCAAGACCGAGCTGGCCAAGACGCTGGCGGAGGCGATGTTTGACGACGAGCGGGCGATGGTGCGCATTGACATGTCCGAGTACATGGAAAAGTACTCGGTGTCGCGGCTCATTGGCGCGCCACCCGGCTACATCGGCCACGATGAGGGTGGTCAGCTGACCGAGGCCGTGCGGCGCCGTCCCTACTGCGTGTTGCTGTTTGATGAGATTGAGAAGGCCCACCCGGACGTCTTCAACATCCTTTTGCAGGTGCTTGACGATGGACGGCTGACCGACTCGCACGGCCGGGTTGTGGACTTCAAGAACACCATCATCATTATGACCTCGAACATCGGCAGCAAGGACATTGTTGATTTTGACGGTGACGACTACGAGGCCATGCATGAACGCGTGATGGATGAGCTGCGCGGCATGTTCCGACCGGAATTCCTCAACCGCGTGGACGACGTGGTGGTCTTCCATCGCTTGGATGCTCGGCACATCCTGGACATCGTTACCTTGCAGTTGCGGGATTTCAAGGCGCGCCTGGCAGCGCAGCGCATTGACCTGGAGGTCAGCGCGGCGGCGCGGGTGGCCTTGGCTGACGAGGGCTACGATCCCGTGTATGGCGCTCGGCCGCTGAAGCGGGTGATTACGCGACGGCTCGAAACGCCGATTTCGCGCAAGCTCATTGCCGGTGAGCTCAGCGAAGGCAAGACCATGCATGTGGACTACCGTGATGGCGAATATCAGTACGAGGTACGCTGAATGTAAAGGATGATCAGGCGGGCGCCGGTACGCGAGATGCATATTCGGGCCCGCGTAACGCATTCACCTTGTTTATCCGCAGATTACGCAGATTGACGCAGATTATTTTTTTGGGTGGCCGTTTGGCGCAGGATGAAACTGCGTGTCCGCCCTTTATATCCGCAGATCACACAGGTTCCGTTGTCTTTTTCGCGAACGGGTTGAGCTGATCTGCCCGATCCACCCGATAAAACTGATCCGCCAACCCGATCCGCCCGATCCGTCTGATCCGTCTGATCCGTCTGCTGATCCGCCCGATCCGCCTGATAAAACAGATCAGCCAACCCGATCCGCCCGATCCGTCTGATCCGCCCGATCAACCGGCGTGTTCAGCGTCCTGCCAATGCCCGGTGGTGGAGGTGTCTGACTACGAGATCAACGGGCTGTTGATCACTGAGAGCCATGACATGTTCAACGCCCAGGCCGGCGCAGACCTGGCGGCAGCGATAGAGGAAATCCTCAATGGCGGCCTGGTAGCTGGCGCGGATGTCTTTGGGGGAGGTGACGATGCGTTCGCCGCTTTCAAGGTCTTCGAAGGCGCCGACTTCGCGGAAGGGGAAGTCGAGTTCGGCACGGTCGAGGACTTGGTAGACGATCACGTCATGGCGGCGGCGGCGGAAATGGGCGAGGGCGGCCTTGAGTTTGTCGCAATCGTCGAAGAGATCGCTGAAGATGATGACGACGCCGCGGCGTTTGGCTTGTTCGGCAAGACGATGAAGGGTCGCGGCCATGTCGGTTTTGGCGGCGGGCTGGTGTTGGGCGAGTTGTCGGCAGATGACGCGTAGCTGTTCGGCGCCGCCGCGGGGCGGTATGGTCATCCGGCAGCTTTCATCGAAGAGCGCCAAGCCGACGGCGTCTTGCTGATGGACGGTGATGTAGGCCAGCGCGGCGGCGCAGGACGCCGCAAAGCGGTATTTGCTGATCTTGCCGTGGGCGTAGGCCATGGAGTTGGAGCCATCAACAATCAGGTGTACACGCAGGCTGGTTTCCTCTTCGTACTGGCGTAAATACAGCCGTTCATTGCGACCGAAGACACGCCAGTCGAGATGTTTTGGGTCATCGCCGGGCACATATTGGCGGTAGTCGGCGAATTCGACGCTGACGCCCTTGAGTTGACTGCGGTGCGCGCCGGAGATGGTTCCTTCCACGGTGAAGCGTGAGCTGAGGTTCAGCCTGCTGAGCCGCGCGAGGTCGTTGGCGGAGAGGAGTTGGCTGATGCCGTCGGATTCTGCCATGCCGATGTCACCTGTGAAGAGTAGGGCCAGTCAAAATGGATGCGAGTCGCGGCGCTGCGGTTGTCCGGGCCGTTGGCGGGTCTTACTTTATACGGCAAAC
>JAAZKQ010000817.1 GCA_012799755.1 Lentisphaerota bacterium
GGTCAATGACCCTTTCCTCCCCCTCGTAAAACCCACTTATGCTTTTCGGACAAACTCTTGTTTAGCGACCGCAACGCGGCCATGAGTTCATTAATCTTCTCTGTTGATTTGATGCCCGGCGCGTCCTCCACGCCGCTGGCTATGTCCAAACCCCATGCGCCAGTCGTCCGCCAGGCTGTCACCGCGTTGCCAGGGCCAATCCCGCCCGCCAGCAACACCGGCCGCCGTGACGCCATTGCCGACGCCAGCCGCCAATCGCACAGGCGCCCCGAACCGCCCTGCGCAGCGTCAACCACCAGCCGCGACGCCGGAAAATCCGCGTAGCGCCGCAGGTCGTCGTCATCACGCAGAACCACGGCCTTCCACACCTCCACGCCATCGGCCGCCAGCGCCTGCGCGTACTTGGCGCTCTCCCGCCCGTGCAGCTGCATAATCAGCGACGGATGGGCCGAGGCCAAGCGCCGTGCAACCGTCAACGCCTCGTCTGCAATCACGCACACCGGTCGTGCCGGCGCGGCCGCGGCAATCAGCTCGCCCAACACCGACGGCATGACCCGCCGTCGCGACGACTCAACCAACACAAATCCCACGTAGTCCGCGCCGGCCGCCACCGCCGCGCGTACATCCTCCACCCGCGTCATGCCGCATAATTTCACCCGTGGCCGCATAGCATCTCCTTGAGCTTGTCGCCGGGGCGTTCCGCCCGCATCAACGCCTCGCCTACTAAAAATCCCCGTGCTCCCGCTTGCTTGGCGCGCACCAGGTCGCCGTGATTATTCATTGCGCTTTCGGCAATGGCAATGCGCTCCGCCGGCACCTGCGCCAGCAGCTTGTTGGCCTCGCCAGTATCTATGCCAAAGCTGTGCAAATCCCGCGCGTTAATGCCGATCAGCGCAATGTCGCAATTCAACAGCGTCTTCAGTTCGTCCTCATTGTGCGCTTCGCCAAGCACGGCCAGCCCCAGACTCTGCGCGTAGTCGCTCAGGCGTGTCAATTCACCGGCAGGCAACAACGCCGCTATCAGCAGCACCGCCGACGCGCCATGCAGACGCGCCTCGCAGATTTGATAGGGATCAATAATGAAGTCCTTGCGCAACAGGGGAATATCCACCCGTTGCGCGACCTCGCGCAATATCCGCAAGCTGCCCAGAAAATAGTTCTCTTCCGTCAGCACCGACAAGGCCGCCGCGCTGGCCACTGCGAGCGCCTGCGCGCACTCCAAGTAATCGAAGTGCGGACGAATCACGCCCTTCGACGGCGATGCCTTCTTCAACTCCGCAATCACATGCAGACCCGGCGTCCGAAACACGGCCGCAAAATCCCGCGGCGGCGGCGAGTCCTGCGCCATAACTTCCAACTCGCGTAGAGGCAGGCGTTCCTTGCTCGCCGTCAAGCCCGGCAGCAAATCCCGCACAATTTGCTTAAGAATGGTCACGTCCGGCGCCCTCCTGTTTTTTCCGCAATTCCGGCAATGCTTCCTCTTTACTCCTGAACGCGCTCATGCCGCTGCCCGACTTTCCGCAATCAAAGTCGCCAGTTTCGCCGCGGCTGCACCGCTGTCAATGGACGCCGCCGCCAGCGCCACGCCCTCAGCCAAATCCTTGGCCCGACCAGCCACATAACAGGCCGCCGCCGCATTCAACAGCACCACCGCCCGCGGCGCACCGTGATCCTCGCCATCAATCACGCTCCGCAATATCGCGGCGTTCTGCGTGGGATCGCCGCCGGCGATATCGGCCATGTCGTAGGACTCGCCCAAGAACATCTCGGGATAAATCTCGTAGCTGCGCAGGCTGCCGTCCTTGAGTTCGGTCACCCGCGTCGTGTCGCAGCAGCTGATCTCGTCCAAGCCGTCATTGCCATGCACGACC
>JAAZKQ010000818.1 GCA_012799755.1 Lentisphaerota bacterium
AGCTTGCGGGAACAACAATTATCAACGGGTTACGGTTGCTACGGTGGGGTAACCGCTCACCCATTGATACTCGTGCCCGACCAGAGTAGAAGTCGCTCTCCTGACACGCCTCGTCAGCCACCCCTATACAAAAAAATTCCGTGTATTCCGTGTATTCCGTGGTTAAAAACCTTTGGAACTGATGGAGTGCTGTCCAATGAGTGACCGCTTACACGGGTGGGAAAAGATCGTGGCCTCCGTTGTTGTGTCCATTCTGTGATATCATTATATTGCCTATTTGCGAGTTTGTCTGCCATGATGTACTAGTATGCCATGGTCTCTCTGGGAGCAGCCGGCAATACTGCTGGTTGTGCTGCCGCAGTCTCTCCAGCCGGCAGCGGAGAGGCCGCCGTACGCGTCACTCAGATGGCCTGCGAAGGAGTCCTTGTGCGTTGCTGCGCCAGTTCGCCGCAGGCTGCCCAAGAAATATCGAACGCCATGCTGATCCCGATCACCATTTTTTTGCTCATTGTGTTTGCAGCCGGGCAAACCCTGTGGTTTACGCGCCTGCTGCGACAGTTGCAGCAACAGCTGCGGCGGAGCAGAATGCGGGACGAAGGGCACCGGCGCTTCATCAACCAGTTCATTCTCAAGCTGGCCGCCGCCACCGAGCTTAGCGAGGCGATGAGCATCGTCGTCAATCAGGTCTGCGAGGACATCAGGGCTGAATCGGTCGGCATCTTCGTGCCGTTGGAGGGTACGAACAATGCCATCCTCCAAGGCAGCGCCTGTACTGGTTTTTTCCCCGTCTTTACAGTCAAGCCGTCGTTGCTTAACGTTAAGGTCCATGAAAATGCCCGCTATCGCGCTGCCTATTTCCATGCTGAGCAGTTGCGGGCCGGCGATGGGCCGCTTGGCCGGATCGCCATTAGCCGCGAGCCCTTGTTGTGGAGCGGCGATCCGCTCCGTAATAAGGATACGGCGGAGCTTTTTCCCCGTGGGGTGCGCACCCTCATGGCCTTGCCGCTGATGGTCGAGCAGCATTTTGTCGGCATCATCTGTGCGGTGAATCGCCGGCGCGGCGAGCTCAATCCTTTCATGGAAGAGGATCTGAGACGCTTCCAGGAGCTGTCTTCGCAGGCGGCATTGGCTTGCAGTCTGGTGGTTGTCTATGCCGACCGGCAGCGCCAGGACCGTATTCTCCGCGAGGTGGAGTTCTGCGGCACCATGCAGAGTTCCATGCTGCCGCAGGTGCCGCCGACTTGGGCGGAGCTGTCCTTCGGCGTCTATTACCGCGCGGCCTTTGAAGTCAGCGGCGACTCTTACGACTTCATTCCCATTGATGACGACCGGCTGCTGATTGTGGTGGCCGATGCGGCGGGGAAGGGCATGCCGGCCTGCCTGATGTCGTCCATGTCGCATAGTTTCGTCCGGGGGACCATCAGTCACTACACGACCTTGAACGAGTTCATGTTGAACCTCAATCACCTGATTTACAGCAATTCCGACGACTCGCACTTCATTACCATGAATGTTCTGCTCATTGATCGCCGGGACTACAGTTGTAAATTTGGTTGCGCCGGTCACACACCGATGCTCTTGCGCCAGGCTGACGGTAGCTGCCGGGCATTGAAACCAAGCGGACCGGCACTCGGCATGTGGCCCAACGAGCTCCTTGATGACTTTGAAACCGTTACCTTCACCTTTGAACCGGGCATGGCTCTGTGCCTGTTCTCAGATGGCTTCCCCGAGGCGCTCAATAAAAGTCACGAGGAGTTTGGCCTGAAACAGCTCCAGGCACTGTGGCAACATGCGCCAGACACTCCGGTTGAAACTGTTAAACACATGGTTAATGCCGTCCGTCGCCACTGCGGCGAGGAACCGCAGTCCGATGACCAGACGCTTTTCGTGATCAGCCGAACCGCGCCCGGCGCCGCTTAGACCGCGCTGTCGGCCTGCCTCTGCCGCTTGGCAACGCCACCCGTATCGCCTCGTACCAGTCAAGGAGTTCATCACCGCATGCTGCTGATTTACAACATCGTCTTTCCCATCCTTTTCCTCTGTTATCTGCCCTTCTACGTCGTGCATTTGCGCCGTCGCGGGGGGCTCAGCGCAGACTATTGGCAACGCTTCGGTTTCTTCAGCAAGGAGCGTGCTGCTGCGTTGAAAGCCCTGGACCAGCCAGTGTGGATACACGCCATCAGTGTCGGTGAGACGGTCGCCGCACTGACCTTCATTCGCCGCTGGCGCGAACGGCGCCCCAAGGAGCCGATGGTCTTTTCCTGCGGCACCTCAACCGCCTTTGCCACCGCCGCCAAGAAACTCCCTCCCGGCGTCGAACTCATTTACTGCCCGATGGACTTTTTCTGGGCGGTGCGGCGCGCGTTGGGGCTCATCAGGCCGCGCTTGCTGGTGATCTTTGAAGTGGAAATCTGGCCCAATCTCATCCTCATGGCCAAAAAGCGCGGCGCGAAAGTCGTCCTTGTCAATGGTCGCATGTCGGATAAATCCAGTCGCGGCTATGCTCGCTGGAAAATGGTCTTCAAGCCGATATTCGACGCCTTCGCGGCCATTTGCGTGCAGACGCCGAGCGACGCCGAGCGTGTTGCTCGGGTTATCGGCCAGGACAGCCGTATTCATGTCTGCGATACCATGAAATTCGACCAGGTGCCCGATGTGGTCAACCGCGACTTGCAGCCGCTCTTTGATCAGTGCTTCGGCACGGACAAGCGGGTGGTCTTTACGGCCGGCAGCACCCACAGCGGCGAGGAAGAGCTGGTCTGTCGCGCCTATAAGGAGCTACGCAAGGATTTTCCACAGCTGCGGCTGGTGTTGGTGCCGCGTCATCACGAACGCAGCAACGAGGTGGAAGAGGTTCTGCGCGTCGAGCAGCTCAGCCGGCGACTGCTGCAACCGACGGGTGACAGCAAGGCCGACGCCTCCCCCGTTGATGTGCTCCTGGTCAATACTACCGGCGAACTGATGAATTTCTATGGCGCGTCGGACATCGTTTACGTCGGCAAGAGCCTCGCAGGCCAGACCGGCGGTCACAACATTATTGAGCCGGCCATCTTCGGCAAGGCCATCCTCCACGGCGTGCACATGGAGAATTTCCGCGCCGTGGCCGCGCTCTTCCAGGAACATCGCGCTGCCATCGAAGTGCAACGGGACGAGGATTTCACGCCCGCGTTACGCCGCCTGCTGGCGAATCCTGCCGAGCGCGAGGCCCTCGGCAGCGCGGCGCGCAAGCTCGTTGATCGCTATCGCGGCGCCGTTGACCGCACTCTCGACCAAATTGAGGCGGTTTGCCCGCAGTTGCCGCCAGTAAAATAAATGCCGCAAACGCAGGCGTCCCCTGGCATGCCTGCCGCTTGACGAAAAAGGGTAAGCGGTCACTCTTTGGACAACAATCCATCTTTCGTGTATGCTATGTCGCACCCTTACAGGGTGCAATTTCGGCGGGACGCTCCACCCAGGGCGGCGCGCACTTTCAGTGCGCTTGCCCTGGGCTGATATGTTTTGCGCCTTCAGCGCTTCTGCCGCTTCGCGGCCAAGGCGACAGGCGCTCTCCGTGCAGTTTGCCTGAGCTGCGAAATCAATGGGTGACCAGTTACGAAAAAGGACAGCATCACCTATGTGCAAGCAATCCGTATCTGAGCAAAGCGCCGCTCTTATGGCGTACCTTGACGCCAGCCCGACGGCCTATCACGCCAGCGCCAATGCCCGTGCCCGCCTGGAAGAGGCCGGTTTCAGTGCTCTTGACGAAGGCGCCGCCTGGTCACTCGCGGCCGGTCGCGGTTATTTCGTCGAACGCAACCAGTCGGCGCTGATTGCTTTCCGCGTCGGCAGTGGCTGTTTGGCGACGGAGGGCTTTCGCCTCGCTGCCGCCCACACCGACAGCCCGGCACCGAAGCTCAAATGGCGCGGCGCGGCGGAGCGCTCCGGGGTGTTGCGCATTCCGGTGGAGAGCTACGGCGGCATGTTGCAGAGCAGCTGGTTTGACCGACCGCTGGCCATTGCCGGCCGTGTTGCGCTCCAGGCGGCGTCCGGCGGCGTGCGCTGGCAGCTGGTGTCGTCATCCCGGCCCTTGGCGATCATTCCCGGTCTGGCCATCCATCTCAATCGCGAAGCCAATCAAGGCACGGCCATCAATGTCCAGCAGCACTTGGCGGCGCTCTGCGGCGCCGGCAGCTTCGCGGACATTCTCAAGGAACTTTGCGGGGCAAGGCCGGAGGAGCTGCTCGACGCTGATCTCTTCCTGGCCGATTGCCAGCCCGCCACGCTCTGCGGTATCAATCAGGACATCCTCAGTGCGCCGCGCCTGGACAATCTCAGCTCTTGCCAAGCCCTGTTGGACGCGCTGATCGCCGCGCCGCTTACTGCCGCCACCCCCGTTATTTTTTTAGCGGACAACGAGGAGGTTGGTAGCGAAACCGCGCAGGGCGCCGCTTCGGCCTTCTGGCGGGACACTCTGGAGCGGCTTTGCCTCACTCAAGGCGACGCTGATCACGAAACGATCTTCCGCGCTCTGAGTCGTTCCTTCCTGCTTTCTGTGGACGCTGCCCACGCCGTCCACCCAAACTACGAGGAGAAGCACGATCCGGCCTATGCGCCGCAGCTCAACCGCGGTGTCGTCATCAAGAACAACGCGTCATTTCGCTACAGCAGCACCGCCGTCAGCTAGGCGCTGTTCCGTCAGCTCTGTCGTGACAAAGGCATCCCCACCCAGGATTTCATCAATCGTTCAGACCAGCCCTGCGGCAGCACGGTCGGCCCGACCTGCGCCGCGCGCCTTGGCGTCAAAGCCGTTGACATCGGTGTTCCCCTCTGGGCCATGCACAGTTGCCGCGAAAGCGCCGGCGTCAAGGATCAGCAGGCACTGGTCGCAGCCGTTGCCGCGCTCTTTGCCATGCCCTGAATGCATCGGTCAACGGCTGCCTGCTACGCCCTTGGCTCTTCGCCACCGAGGACGTCCTCAACGATGTAGCGCGGTCGCCGTTTGACTTCGAGGTAGATCTTGCCGATGTATTCGCCGATCAGGCCGATGCCCAGCAACTGGAGGCTGCCCAGCGCGAGAATGAGTATCACCAAGGTGGTCCAGCCTGCTACCGCCGCGCCAGTCCATTTGATATACAGATACCACAGAATGAAGAGAAAACTGGCGGCCATGACGAGCAGCCCCAGCAGCGATATCATGCGTATGGGCCGGATGCTGAAAGAGCTCACGCCGTCCCAGGCGAGGATGAGCATCTTCTTGAGGGTGTAGTGCGTCTTGCGCGCCGTGGCTTTGCGCGCATAGCTGACAATGGACTGGCGCAGGCCGATCAGCGGCACGATGCCACGCAAGAAGAGGTTGACCTCGCGGTACTCCGACAAGGCTTGCAATGCCTGCCGGCTCATCAGCCGGTAGTCAGCGTGATTGAAGATGACCTTTGCGCCCATGAGGGCCATGAGATGATAAAAGCCCTCGGCGCTCAGCCGTTTGGGCAAACTGTCGCTGGAACGATCCGACCGGACGCCGTACACGATATCAACGCCGAGGCGGTACTCCCGCAGAAAATCGTCCAGGACATCAATGTCATCCTGCAAGTCGGCATCAATGGATATGGCGCAGTCGGCCTCTTCCTTTGCCTTCATCAGCCCGGCAAGCAGCGCTTTCTGGTGCCCGCAGTTGGCGCTGAGCTTGATACCCAGGACACGGGTGGGGGCTTGCCGGTGCGCCTCGGCGATGATCGCCCAAGTGTCGTCTGCCGAACCGTCATCTATGCACAACACCGCGCTTTGTACGCCGGCCAGGCCGGCGGCTTGCAGCTGAGCAAGCTTCTCCAGGAGAGTCCGCAGGCTATCCCGCAGGATACTGCCTTCGTTGTAACAGGGCACTGTCAGATAGAGCTTGGGCGCCGGACGTTCTTCCATATTCATGCTCCCGCAAGAGGTGTTTCACATGCAGACAATGGCAGTGCATAATATGGACGCGGAAATGCTCTTCTGCCGGGAAGAAGCCATTATTTGTTGGCAGCGCCGCGCCGTAAGCGGTCACTGATTGATAAATGGCCGTTTTCTGTTTCTTTTGGTTTTCAGCGCCGAAGGCGCGGCCTAAGATAGCCCAGGGTAAGCGCCCGCAGGGC
>JAAZKQ010000819.1 GCA_012799755.1 Lentisphaerota bacterium
CCGAGCCAATGCCGCGATTGGCATAGCTGGGATGCACATTCATGATCCCCAGCGACATGTGCGTCGGACGCTCATGCACAAAGCAGGAACCTAGGATGTTGTGGCTGACGTCGTCATCAGCAACCAGGCCATAGCTGCCCGGCAAGGTATGGTAGATGTCGTAGTAGAACTCCGTGGTTTTCGGCCCGCCCAGGAAACGCGGCCCCATGTTGTGCGCCTGGTACCACGTACTCGTCGAGAGGCAAATGACCTTCGCAACCGCCCACTTGTCGCGTTCACGCATATGACGAATTGTAAAAGTTGACATAGTCGCTCCTTTTTGGCAGGCTTGCCAGCTTACATTGCCACACCAGAATCCCAGATCGGTCGCCAAGTGTCACGCAGCCGCATAACGCGCCCGCGCACCATTAGGATAGATCATTGCCCGTGCTTGTCAATCACCCTTCCGCACTTAATTCCATCCCCAGGCGGCCAAGCAGGCGCGCACCATGGGTATCTCTTATTCCAGCAAGCTGTAGCTCCCAATCCCGCAGCTGCCTGTAAACCACTGAACGATGAACAGCATGGACCCTATGGAGATTGGCCGACGGCACATGCCTGCCGAGGGTTTCCGGCCCGCAGCCGTCCGTAATCGGTCACTCATGGATATTGATCGTGCCGGCGGTCTTTTCAGCTGTGGTGCCTTTACAAGGTACTGCCTCATGGTGAGCCCGCTACCCCAGCCTGAAGGCTGGGGTTAAGCATGGTTGAGCGCCTACGGCGCAAAGATGCCCATTTGATGACATTTTGTTGACGCTGCGGGCTGGATGCCTGTTGCACGATTGGGAGAGGGCGCGCCTGGCGCCCGGCATCCCTGGCCGCAAAGCGGCAGAAGCGCTGAAGGCGCGAAAAATATCATCCCAGGGCAAGCGCACTGAAGCTGCGCGGCCGCCCTGGGTGAAGCGCCCCGCCGAAATTGCATCCTGTGAGCGTGCGACATAGCAGACACGAAAGATGGGTTGTTGTCCAAAGAGTGACCGCTTTCTGCCTGCCATGGAGTTCCGACCTGCCGGCCTTTCGCGTCGCCCATTGGCCGGTATATTGACTGTGGCCTGAACGCCTCGCCTCTTCCCTTGTCATTGTCACCACCTACTCAGGAGTCAGCCCATGAATACGCGTGTCATCACTACTACTCTTCTCTTGGCGACATTCTGCGCCGCAGCGGCAGCCAACTCAGACAATCTCTGGCCCGATCCGGGTTTTGAGAACATGGGCGTTGTCGGCAAAGCCCATTCCGGCGAGCGTTTCGGCACCCTCAGCGTTAACGAAAGAGTCCACTGGCGACACGCCTATCACCGGCGTCTTACTGTCACGCCCTTCACCACCTACGAAGCACGCGCTGTCGCCAAAGCCGACTTCGCTGCAAACGTTGCCCCCCCGCAGGCGCTCTACAGTTACTCCTACAACTGCTATGGCTGGTTCGCCTCCGGCGGTGTGCCTCTCCGCCGTGGCGACGACTGGACACCCGTCAGCAGGCAATTCATCCCCATCAGCGACAGCATCTACTTTGCGCCCTTGGTCTTCCTTGGCGCCGGTCCCGGCACTGCTTGGATTGACGATCTGAGCATCACCGCCGTCCTTGGCCCGGAGGAAACCATCGCCGCCCTCCAGGCAAAAGCCGAAAAAAACAGCATTGATCGGCAAATTCTCATGCGCTATCACTTCAGCCGTAATGATGAAGCCGCCGCCAAAGCCGCCGCCGACTTCAGCGATGCCCGCGACGCCTGCGAATATGCCTGTCTCATGGCCCAGCGCGCCACCAGCAAGAAAGACAAATTGCGTTATCTCGGCGACATGATCGCCAACAACTGCGGGCAGTTCCCCGATGCTCACAAACGCATCCACGAACTCTTCGCCGACCTCAGCCAGGAAGAACGCTTCACCATTTGCGTCAAGGGCCTCGAACGCTATTCGGGCAGCAGCGCCAAAGTACTTATGCCCTTCTCCTACGTGATTCAGCAACAGGAGCACGACAGCCTCAAGGCCTACCGTGAAGACCTCCAGAACCTCAACGCGCTCAGCCACCGCTTTGCCGCCCTCAAAGAGCGCTTTCCCAAGCTGGACTGGCGCGCGACCCAAAACAGCTGGGATGAACAGTGCGCCGGCGCCGGCGCCGCCATCAAGGACGTGTTGGCCGATGTCGGCAACTGCGAGCTCATTCTCGGCAACAAGGTCATCACGCCGGACAGCCACGCCATCGTCATCCCGCCAGACGCCACGCCTTCCGAGCGGCGTGCCGCCGGCGAGTTGCGCCGCTGTCTGGAGCTCAGCAGCGGCCAGACGCTGCCCGTGATTGAACTCAGCGAATTGGGCGACCGCTTTCCGCTCTTCATCGGCCGCAACGACGCCTTGGCGGCACGCGGCATCGCCACTGATCTCTCCACGCTGGGTGACGACGGCATCCACATTGAGCTCAGGCCCGACGCCTTGGCGCTCTGCGGCAACAAACGCGGCGTTCTCTACGCCGTCTACAGCTTCCTGGAAGAACAGCTCGGCTGGCGCTGGTTCACGGACGACTGCATCGTCCACCCCCATACAGGCCGTTTCGCGCCGCAACCTTACCGGCAACGCTATGTCCCGCCCTTTGACTACCGCTACACCAGCTACATACAGTTCAGTAATCCAAGAATCTGCGTGCCGCTCAAACTCAACGGCCTCCGTGTTGAAGCCGATGATAGTTGGGGTAGCCGCATCAACTACAAGGGCTTTGTTCACACCTTTAACAGCCTCGTGCCACCATCAAAATACGCTCTCACCCATCCCGAGTACTACTCGGAAATCAACGGCGAGCGCGTCCTTGAACGCAGCCAGCTCTGTCTCAGCAATCCCGAGGTGCTCCGCATCGCCACTGGGACCGTCCGCAGCTGGCTGAAGGACGCCGCGCCCGACGTGTCCATCATCAGTGTTTCCCAAAATGACTGGCACAACTACTGCCGTTGCTCAAACTGCCGGCAGCTGGCTGATCACGAAGAAAGCCAGTCGGGACCGCTGCTCCATTTCGTCAACGCCATTGCCCGCGATATCGCCAAGGACTATCCGCACATCCTCATTGACACCCTCGCCTACCAGTACACGCGCAAGGCCCCCAAGTTCGTCCGACCTGAAAAAAATGTCATCATCCGTCTCTGTTCCATCGAATGTTGTTTTGCCCATCCGCTGGATGGCTGCGAGCGCAACCGCAGCTTCGTGACGGACATCAAAGCCTGGGCGGCCATCAGCCCGCGCTTGGACATCTGGGACTACACGATCAATTTCGCCCACAGCACCATGCCCTTCCCCAACCTGCGTGTTCTCCAGCCCAATATGCAGTTCTACCGCCGCAATCAAGTCTATGGCATGTTCGAGCAGGGCAACCGCTTCACCAAGGGCGGCGAATTCCAGGATCTGCGCGGCTACGTCATCGCCAAATTGCTGTGGAATCCCGATGAGGACGTCGAGCGCCTGATCCGCGAGTTCACTGATGCCTACTACGGCCCCGCCGCCGAACATATCCGCAACTACATCACGCTGCTCCATGATCACTTTGCCCAAAATCCCCAAATCCACGTCGGTATTTACGCGCCGCCGAGAGCCTACCTCAACTCCCCCGAACTGCACGCCAAATTGCGTGAGGTCCTTGCCCAGGCGCAAAGCGCCGCCGCCGGCGAGCCGTTTTACGCCAAGCGCTGTGCCGTCGCTTGCATGCCACTCTGGTACACCGAGCTGATGCTCGCCCAAGACCGCTATGTCCCTCAAGGCGCCCAGCTCAGCAAAAAAGACGCCGAGGCGCGGCAGGACATGCTGGCGAATTTCGTCGCCACCGCCAAGGACGTCGGTCTCAGCAAAATCAGTGAAAGCAGCAAGCGTCCCTACGACCAATGGCTCCAACAAATGGAAGGGGGAGCAGCGAAGCTTGATGTTGTCACCCTCCAAAATGACCACCTATCCATGCAGATCATCCCCGCTCGCGGCGGCCGCATCTGGCGCCTGCGCTACCGTGATCGCGACCTCATCGCCCTCTTCGGTGATGACAGCAAGGGCTACAACCTTGACGCCGGCGGCTACGAGGAATACAGCACACCGGAATACCAATCTCCCGGCTGGTGCGAGCCCTACACCGTCCTGTCGGTCAGCGACAACCAGATCGTCCTCCAGGCTGATCTTCCCAACGGTCGTAGACTGACCCGCCGCATCAGCCTCCTGCCGGAGCGCCCGACATTCGAAGTCCATTCGACTCTCCAGGCGCTCCAGCCCTGTGAAAGCCTCGCTCTGCGCAGCCATCCGGCCTTCCAAGTCAGCGCTACCGCCAACTGCACGCTGTACCGCATGGACGACCAAGGCCAATGGCACAGCCGAAAACTCGCCGCCGACAAGGGCGAAAATATCTGGTTCAAAGGTCCACTCACCCCCAATGGACAGTGGGCACTCTATGACCAGGCCGGCGGCATCGCCATCTGCAACCGTTTCCCACGCCAAGACGTAGATTTCTGTTACGTCAATGCCAGCCCCGACGAGCGCCGCGTCAACCTCGAACAATGGGGCGCGCCA